>JBDUCB010000317.1:0-1742 GCA_040003695.1 bacterium | reverse complement strand
ATTGAGCCGCGGCGCGACAGTCTGCGCGAAATGATTGGCAGTAATCCCTGATCGCCGCTGCCGCCGGTGGCGTCGCCGCCAGCGCCACCGCTGAAGCTGAGGTTCGTTGAGCCGCCCGAGAATGCGCCGGTTGAACCCGCAGCCTGGGCCAGAGTGCCCGATGCGCGTGCGTAGTTCAAACGAATGAACTCGGTGACCAACGGCGAAGCGTCCAAACGCGAGTCGTTGATCACTTTCTGCGTCTCAAATTCCTTCGCGAGCACTTCCGTGGTTGCTACGCGCAGAATGTTGCCACTCGATTCAATGCCTAAACGATTCGCCTTCAGGACGGCGTCCAGCGCAACATTCCAGGGCACATCCTGAACATTAACAGTCACCGGAACAGCGCCGACTGAACTGTCGATGACAAAATTCACGGCATACTGTTCGGTGATGTAATTGAGAATGTCGCGAATGTCCGCATTGACGACGTTCAGATTTATTGGTTCGCCGACAAAACCGGGCTGGCCATATTGCCTGCCTTGTTGCGACTGCGCCGATTGATTCGACGCCGGCGCAATATTTGTGCTCGGCGCCACAACTGGCGAAGGCGAAGGTCTCTGCTGCGCGACTGTTTCATCGACAGTCGCAGCAACATCGGTCGGCGCTGCAGCTGAAGTTGCCGCGGCATCGCCGGCGGCAAAATTCTGCACGCTGCACAGAAAGATAAAAGCAAGGACGAGCGTGGTCCGCTTGCTGGCTTTTTGTATTAGAGGCAGATAAAGCATCTTTCCCTCCTAGGGAATTGCGGACGGTAACCGCCACACGCTACGCTCGATGCTGCTTCAGCTTAAGCGCGCGCCGCACACGCGGATCGTCCGGGGTTAGTTGTCAAACTGCGTAGCGGAATTGGTACTGATGGTGACTACGCGGGAAAGATTTCGAACTTGTAAAAAGCAGTTCGAAACCAGGAGCTGCTAAGGCTTGTCGGCAACAGGCTTCTTGTCTTCGACAGGCGCGGGACTGGCAGGTGCTGTTTTTGCGGCGGAAAGAGCATCAACAGCGCTCGGTTGTCGCAGTGGTTTCATTTCTACCGAACGCTCTCTTCGGCCGTCTGCATAAACCACTTCGCGACGGAAGATCAAACGGTTGTCTTCGATTGCTACTAACTGACCATCGAAGAAACGTTCGCCAGGGTAAATAACATAGGCAAGTTTGATCGGAGTCGCTTCCACGATCGCGGCATAGCCACGCGGCGAGCGGGAAATGCCAACCACTTGGATTTCGCTAAGCAGGAACGCCGTCGTCGGTTTCGGTGCTGCGATATGAGCACTCATCGCCGCAAGTTTCTGGGCTCTGTATTGCTCAATTCTTGCCTGAACGGAGGGGGCCATGAGCACTCCGGTTTTCTTAACCACAACGCGCGGTGGTTCGTATTTCTTGAATGGATCGCGTCCGCCGGAGTTCGTTCGCGCAGCTGGCTTTACCTCGCCCTTGTCCTGGGCATTGGCCGAGACGGCCAAACCGAACACCAGCGCACCGACGCAGAGGAACATTGCTAGTCCACTTTGAAGAGTTTTCATTTGATATTTCATAATGATTTGTTTTTCCTGATTTCGTTTATGCGCATTGCTTACTTCTTGGCGGGCGGCACAGTTGCCGGTGGCACCTGGCCGGAGCCGGCAGGCGGCGCGGCGGCCGGTTTAAGTTTTTCAGCAGAGACATAGTAAGCGGTCAGCTCAAAGGTGGCGTCGACAGTTTTC
>JBDUCB010000412.1:0-5778 GCA_040003695.1 bacterium | reverse complement strand
GCGTTGAAGTTTCACATGTCGGGCCTGCCGGCTGGGAAAATCCCAGCAATTTGAGACTTCATCATATGAAGATTGCACTCAAATACGGTTTGCTGATCACGGTCGTCGTAGTTCTCTGGATTGTGATTGTGCGCCTGGTTATGGGAGTTGGCGCAGACTCAAAGTCAAATATCATTGCGCCCTTGCTCTTTAACCTAACGACCATCGTCGCGATTTTTTTAGGAATGAAGGAACGCAAGCAGGCACTCAGCGGCGCATTGAGTTTCAAAGAAGGCCTGAAGACAGGCATGGCGATTTCACTGGTCTATGCGATCTCCGCATGTCTGTTTTTTATGGTTGAATATCTTGTAGCCGGACCAAAGCTCTTGCTGAGTGAGGCGGGACCGCAAAGTGGCCCACTCTGGCAAGTGGCGGTAATGGCTTACGCTGGGTTATTTTTTGGGTCGCTATTCTTCGGTTTAATCTTTTCGACTATCATCGCCTTTTTTCTTGCGCGCCGAATCGGCCGCGACTCCACAGAAATCATCTAGCCATTTTTGGATCACGCTGCTGTGGCCACTCCCATCGGAACCTCTTCACGCTACCGGCGTTCTTAAGGAACCAGCACCACCTTGCCGATGTTCTTGCGCGCTTCCATATAAGCGTGCGCCTCGCCGGCCTGATCGAAGGGAAACGCTTTATCGACGAAAGGTTGCACCCAACCTTCGCTAATTCCCTGCATAATTGCCTGCACCCATTCGGCCACTTTCTCGGGTTCGTGCCACATGTGTCCAAGATTCAAACCAAAGACGCCACGGTTTCTGCTCAGCAAACCGAGCGGATGAAATCTCGGCATTTGCGCTGCCGCCTTGATCATTTTCAGCTTGCCCGTCAATCCGTTCGCCGACGCAGTGGAAACGCCAAACATTCCCAGTCGCCCGGTTGTTCTTAACGCCGCATAACTCTTCTTCCAATGGCCGCCGCCAATCGGATCGACAATCAATTCAACGCCGCGCCCGCCGGTCATTTGTTTTAGCACCGGCAACCAATCCTGATTGCGATAGTCAATCGGATGGTCCAAGCCGCGCTGGCGCAGGAATTCGTGCTTACCGGGACTGGCCGTGCCATACGTCGTCGCACCAATTTTCTTTGCAATGTCGAGCGCTGCGAGTCCGACTCCACCGCCCGCGTTGTGAATTAGGACTGACTCGCTTTTTCGTAGCCCGCCCATCACCACCAGCAGCGCCCAAGCTGTCAGGTAATTCACCGGAACTGCGGCCGCCTGTTCAAAGCTGAGTGATTCGGGCTTTTCAAACAACTGCTTTTTCTGAATGACAACTTTTTCTGATTGGCCGCCGAAGCGCGTCATCGCCACCACCGGCTTCCCAATTAGGCTACGATCGACATTCTCACCTACCGAGTCAACAATGCCGGACACTTCATAACCCATCACGCACGGCTTCGCTGGTCCATCGGGATAAAGTCCCTGGCGCGCGAGTATGTCGGCGAAGTTAAGACCGGCAGCACGGACCTTAACGACAACCTCACCGGGCCCAGCTTGAGGGTCAGGTTTCTCCTGAACCTTGAGAACTTCAATTCCGCCATTTTTCGTGGTTACGATTTGTCGCATGGTTTTTCCTACCTAAAATTTCACTGCTTCAAAATCCCAATCAGCTCGGTGCCGTCGTCATATTTGATATTCGTTATCTTCCACCCGGTTCTGTGTGAAGCAAGCAAAAACTTTACTTCCTGCTTCTTACCAAAATTCCTAAAGGTCGCCAGCACGCTAGCGGTTCCGTCTTTCACTTTTGAATCGTGAATGACGAGATTCCTGATTTCCATATCTTGCGCGTTGTACAGCGGATCGCCATCGAGCGGTCCTACCTCACCGGGAGAGTTAGGCATGTGCCAAATCAGATCAGCCAGCTCCGTATCAAAATACCGATCAACCAGCGCGCGGCTTTTGTTTTGAAAGAAAGGGCTCTGCTTCTTGTGTTGCCGGTAAAGATCGACGACCAATTGCTCTGGAGATAGGCGCTTGGTTGCACTTGAACGGCGCTGCGCTGCCGGGACAGCGTAAAGAGTTCCAATGATGAGCGCCATGATCAAAATCGATTTCATTGCTTTCACGTTCACCCGCAATTGTCTAAGGCAAAGGCGCAGAGTTTTTATGCTCTGCGCCTAAATAAATCACAGACTAAAAAGCTGCGCAGTTAACCAGCGCTCTTCGCTGCCGTGTCAGTCTGCGCAGTCTTATTCGGCTGCGGCGTAATGCGAAGGTAAGGCTTGGGTGCTTTCCAGCCCGCGGGGAATTTCGTCCTCGCATCCTCGTCCGACATTGAAGGAACGATGATCACGTCCTCGCCGTCTTTCCAGTTCACTGGCGTGGCGACGCTGTATTTGGCGGTGAGCTGCAGTGAATCGATCACGCGCAGGATCTCGTCAAAGTTGCGGCCGGTGCTTGCGGGGTAAGTAAGCATCAACTTGATCTTCTTGTCCGGACCAATGATGTAAACCGAACGCACGGTGAAGACATCGCTGATTTCCGGATGAATCATGTCATAGAGTTCCGCGATTTTGTGATCGGGATCCGCGATGATCGGGAAGTTGAGTGCCGACCCTTGAGTTTCACGGATATCCTCGGCCCAACGCTTGTGCGAATCGGTTGGGTCAACGCTGAGGCCTATAACTTTTACGCCACGGCGATCAAATTCCGGTTTGAGCCGGGCACATTCACCAAGCTCGGTGGTGCAAACCGGGGTGAAATCTTTTGGATGTGAAAACAGCACGGCCCAGCTTTCGCCAATCCATTCATGAAAACGAATTGGACCATCGGTAGTTTCGGCGGTGAAATCGGGGGCAACATCCCCTAAACGTAAAGCCATTTCAATCTCCTTCCGTTAATAAAGGTCATTCTCTCCCTGATTGGACAAGGACGAGGGTTGTAGTCGGCAGTTGTATGGAGTCCGCAACGCTTTTACAACCAAAGCGACAGCAAGTCAATCTAAACAGGCTGCCACATCAACACAGATACCGATGCCCGGCTTTTAGTGTCCTGCAAAACTTAGTGGTATCATCAAATCCCCTGAATCCCCATTGCTTTCCTCCAAGGTAAAAGCATGTCCGGAAAAATATCCAGCAATAGACTTGAACAGAAGTCGAATGAGCTAGGGCAGGACCTTTATCAAGCCATCTTTCGTCATTCCCGCGAACCCGTGGCCATCATCGACCCGCAGGGTTTTTACCTCGAACAAAATACTGCTCACGCGCAATTGCTCGGCTATACCGACGCGGAATTGCACGACCAAACGCCCGCGATTCACCTGGGCGAAGAAGTATTTAACGAGGTTGCGCGCGCACTCGCGCAAGACGGCGAGTATCGCGGTGAAGTGGTTAGCAAGACCAGGAGTGGCGAAACGCGGCACCTCGAACTATCGGCTTTCGCGATGCGCACTGATTCGGGCAAGCCGCTTTGCTTTGTGGGCATCAAGCGTGACATTACTGAACGCAAGCGCGCCGAAGAAGCTCTGCAACGCAGCGAAGCGGAGTTAACTGATTTTTTTGAGAACGCGGCGATTGGACTGCATTGGGTAGGACCGGACGGCACGATCCTGCGCGTCAACCAGGCGGAGCTGGACATGCTTGGCTACACCCGCGAGGAGTATGTCGGGCACAACATCGCGGAATTTCACGTCGATCAGGACGTGATTGCAAACATCCTCAGCCGGTTAACAGCAGGTGAAGTACTGCAGGATTACGAAGCACGGCTGCACTGCAAGGATGGCGTCATCAAGCACGTGCGCATTAACTCCAGCGTCTATCGCGAAGCCGGCAAGTTCATTCATACGCGCTGCTTCACGCGTGACTTTACCGACCGGAAACGTACAGAGACGCGGCTGACCTTGCAGTATGCAGTCACTCAGATTCTCTCTGAGTCTCGCGATTTCATTGAGAGTGCCGGACGAATCTTGAAGGCGGCCTGCGAGAGCCTCGAATGGGAAGTTGGCGCGCTGTGGCGAGTCGATCGCGCGGCAAATGTCTTGCGCTTCGTCGAGCTCTGTCATGCGACCGAGATGCAGACGCCGGAATTCGATAAGCTCACGCGAACTTTCACTTTTGAAAAAGGCATTGGCTTACCGGGTCGCATTTGGGCCAGCGGCCAGCCTGCCTGGGTTGACAACCTGATTGCGGATAAAAATTTTCCGCGAGCTCCGGTGGCTGCTCGAGAAGGTTTGCGCGGCGCCTTCGGATTTCCTATCAAGGTTGGCGAAGACGTCCTTGGCGTTGTTGACTTTTTTAGTCCTGAGGTCAGAAAACCTGATGAAGAATTACTGAAACTGGTGGCGGGCATTGGCGGCCAAATCGGCCAATTCACCGAACGCAAGCGTGCTGAAGAAAGACTTGCTGAACTCCTGGATAGTGAGCGAGCCGCCCGTGGCGAAGCCGAAAAAGCGAACCGTCTGAAAGATGAGTTTCTGGCGACGCTCTCTCACGAGTTACGCACGCCACTCAATGCTGTGATCGGCTGGGCCCGAATGTTGGCCTCGGGACGATTGGACCAGGATAGTTCCAAACATGCGCTCGAAGTGATCGAACGAAACGCCTGGGCGCAAAAGCAAATCATCGAAGACATTCTGGACGTCTCGCGCGTGATCACCGGCAAACTCCAATTGAATCTTACGCCGGTTGATCTGATTACGATCGTCGATGCGGCGCTGGATGCTGTTCGTCCGGCGATGGAAGCGAAGGAAATAAAAATTGAAACGCTAATTGACTCAAGCTTGCGCCTGGTTTCCGGCGATCCGGACCGATTGCAGCAGGTTGTCTGGAACGTTCTTTCAAACGCCGCAAAGTTTACTCCCCCCGGCGGCAAGGTTGAGATCGCAGTGGCCCAAAATAACGCGCACGTCGAAATCAAAGTTAAGGATTCCGGACCCGGCATTGATCCGGCATTCCTGCCGCATGTGTTCGAACGCTTTCGCCAGGCCGACGGTTCAACCACCCGCATGCACGGCGGTCTCGGCCTTGGTCTGGCGATTGTTCGTCACCTTGTGGAGCTGCACGGCGGCACGATCGCTGTCGATAATCGGAAAGATGGGCAGGGCGCAATCTTCACAATTCGTCTGCCGCTTCCCAGCGGCGAGCTGCGCTTTGAATCAATGACAGCCGCAGCCTCAATGTTGAAGGAAGCGCAACCGGGGCCGTCCGAACTTCAAGGGCTGAGGATATTGATCGTCGACGACGAAACGGATGCACTCGATTTGATCAGCGTTGAATTGGCCCAACATGGTGCCAGCGTCTCTGCAGTTAGCAGCGCCGAGGAAGCACTGCATTCACTCTCACAAGGCAAATTCGATGTTCTGATCAGCGATATAGGCATGCCGCAAATGGACGGATATGATCTGATACGACAGATTCGGAAACAGGAAGCCGGGACACAGAAATCAATTCCCGCCGTTGCTCTTACCGCCTATGCACGCGTTCAGGATCGCATGCGCGCAATCCTCGCCGGCTACAGCACTCACGTCGCGAAGCCAGTCGAAGCCAACGAGCTTGTTACTGTCGTTGCCAGTTTGGCTGGACGACTTGGGAAAAACTAGCCGCGCGGGAAACTATTGCTGGGCGAACCAGAACAGATTTTCCATTTCTCATTTCACATTTCTCATTTCCATTTCGGTGTAGACCAATAGTTCATTGCCCTTCGAGAAGTTCAAAGTACAACCTTCAGGTTGCTGTCTTCCGGGAGAGCAAACTAAAGCTTGGAACTACGAGCACCGTTCCCAGTTTTAAATGGAAAAT
>JBDUCB010000107.1:0-5805 GCA_040003695.1 bacterium | reverse complement strand
CCGGCCGGGTTGGTCGCGCCGGTGCCTCGCTTAGTTTTTGAGTTCATGCCGCTGGAGCGGCGGCAAAGATAGTTGCCTGGCGGTTAGAATTCTAGACCACTCAACTTGCAGCCTGTGATAGAGGGAGAAGATTACTATCTGGAGGGTGACGCCGTGATTTTTACGATACGCTTTCACTTGCGGCGCGGTTACTCTTGTGAGAATGGATGTCGGCACTGTCCATACCGCGAAAGTTCATGCGTGCTGGAAAACTCCGGTTATCTGAAAACGATTCAGGTTGCAAGGCTTTGCGGGTTGATGGGCGCGAGTGCGTCCCTTACAACAACCTGTCCTTGCAACCTGAAACTTGCTGGCCGCTTCGAGGCGCGGCGAAACTATTAATCTCGGCAATGCTAGGGATTCCTGGTGAACAAACCTCCCGCCAGAAAGATCGCACCCAGGATTAAATGGATGCCGTGATCGACCTTGCCTAACATCAACGGCCCAATATGCAGTTCTCCCATGGCCAGCCCAAGTATTCCGAGTAACAGGTAGATCAGGCCGAAGATAATGCAGAATCCTTTGGCGCCGCTAAGTGATCCGGCAAACCCAAAGTAGAGCGCAATCACCCCGGTAAGAATGTGTACGAGATTATGTGCGGGCGAAAGATGGGCGCCGAGGGAATCCAACACATGAGTAAAACCGAGTACGCCAACCAGCACTAGCACCACGCCCAGAATCTTAGCAAGAGTTTTTGCCATGATTACTGTTTCTTCTCCTCTGTGAAAGGTTGAACTACCATGCGGCCGCCAGGTCGTTAAAAAGCAACCGCGTAAACCAGCGAGGATGATGTCAGACGGTGTCGAATGTATACCAGAGTGTCCGGTTCCTTGCAAAGGTTTTTTTTGGTGGCAAAGTCACCGTAGTGTCTTATTTTGATTGTCCTACATGATAAAGGAGATCACATGACAATTAACCAAGAATCTACGGAGTTACTGTTCTCGTATGGCACGCTTCAGCTCGAGGCCGTGCAGATGGCCACGTTTGGCCGGCTATTAGCCGGTACAAGCGATGCTTTATCTGGGTTTGAGCAGGTAATGTTGAAAATCGAAGACCAAGCGGTAGTTGAGGTTAGCGGAAAGTCGCACCATACAATAGCCAGGTTCACCGGGCGGGCTTCCGAGGTAATATTGGGAACAATATTTCGCGTCACTCCAGATGACATTCAGAATGCTGACAAGTACGAAGTCGACGCGTGCAAACGAATAGCTGTGACCTTGCGATCAGGAGTACGCGCCTGGGTGTACGTTGACGCTCAATATGTCCCTTAGGTCATGGTGCGTGGTCGAGATTTCGAATTCAAACTTAGACGTTAGCGAAATCGCGGTAGTGTCCCAATTTGAAGCCGAAACCGGGGCACTACCGAAATCGCGCCACCATTCCGGCGAATAAATCAGAGTGTTATAATTAAAAAACCGTTCTCCCGCTGAAAAGGTCCTTTAAAGATTTGGAGGTGAATTATGCGGAAATTAAGTAATAAAAAGCACGCGATATGCCGGACACTCGCGAGTAGTGTGCTGATACTTCTGTTCGTTTGCACCGTGAACGCATACACAGTTGTCATGCGCGGCGGGAAGCGTGTTGAGATACCGTCGAAGTTCCTAGTTACCACTACCACGCTGACCTACGAAGCCGGACCGGGAATTCAAATTACGTTGCAACTCGCCGCGATCGATATCCCAGCCACTGAGAAGGCGAATAACGAAACGCCTGGAGCGTTGCTGAGGCGTGTTGGCGCTTCTGCCGAAAATTCGGGCGCACAAGATCCAGCCACGGAAAACAGGGCCGCAATGTCAAGCGCACGACGCACGATTACTAATCGCGATCTTGAAGCTTCAATGCTCCGGCGCCGGCACAGCGAGCTGGCTTACGAGAAGAGAAGACAGGAGCTGGGCTTGCCAAGCGTTGCCGAATCGCAACGGCGTGCCGAAGCAGAGTCATTTCAAATTCAAAACGATCTGGCACGAGCGCAGTTGGCGGAAAACGAATCGGAAAGTTACTGGCGCGCACGCGCGTCGGCTTTGCGAACCGAGATCGCAGCGGTCGATGCCGAGCTGAATTACGTCCGTGTTCGGCTGGAGGATTCGCCCTATCCTTTCTCGAACGGTTTCACTTCCATCAGCGTAGCGCCTTTCATTGCGTCCGGCTGGTCTTTCGGTAACTCGGGTTTCGGACGTTCGTTTCCGCGCAGCGGCTTACCGCGCCCGGCACCGCCCTACAGCGCGCCGCAATTCGGACCGCAATTAAGGGCGCGCCCCGGCTTCGGTGGTGGCGCGACGAGCGGACAACTGCTGCGGAACAATGGAGGTTTTGGTCGTTCCAGATCCTTTGGTCGGGCGTTTCCAACTGCTCCGTTTCCGATTGTTTCGAGCGGGGGTGTTTTCGGAGCGGGAATTCAACCTTACGACTACAGTTACGATCGAAATGAGCTCATTACACACTTCAACGAGTTGGGGGCTGCGCGTGCCGGACTCGATGCGCGCTGGCGAGAGCTTGAAGACGAGGCGAGGCGCGCCGGCGTACCGCCTGGTTGGCTAAGGCCGTGAAGCAGAGCAGACGGCAGGGGCAGTAGGCAGGAGCAGTGAGCAGTGAGCAGTGGGCAGTGAGCAGTGGGCAGTGAGCAGTGGGCAGTGAGCAGTGGGCAGTGGGCAGTGAGCAGTGAGCGGTGAGCGGTGAGCAGTGAGCAGTAAGCTGCGGGGCAGTAGCCCGACCGTCAGGGAGGGCTTTTGGCGAAGGCAGAAAGCAGTAGACAGAGAACAAAGTTCAAAGAACAACTGACAACTGACAACTGACAACTGACTACTGACTACTGACTAATGGCAAACACCTGGGAAACAATTATTGGATTGGAGATTCATGCGCAACTGAGCACTGAATCGAAAATCTTTTGCAGTTGCTCCACGCGATTCGGCGACGAGCCGAACGCGAACACCTGTCCTGTCTGTCTCGGATTGCCGGGAGCCTTGCCCGTGCTGAATCGGCGCGCAGTCGAACTCGGCGCCAGGGCAGCGCTGGCACTGGGACTGCACATCAACAATCGCTCGATCTTTGCGCGCAAAAATTATTTCTATCCTGATCTGCCCAAGGGTTATCAAATCTCGCAGTACGACCAGCCGTTTTCCGCTAATGGTGAACTGGAGATCATGACGGCCGAGCGCGATGAAGCGGGCCATCCGCTTGAGTGGCGGCCAAAAAAGATAACAATCACCCGTCTGCATCTGGAGGAAGACGCCGGCAAGAACGTGCATGAAGGATTGCCTGATATCGATCGTTATTCCTACATCGATCTGAACCGAGCAGGAACGCCGCTCGCAGAAATTGTTACTGAGCCGGATTTTCGTTCTTCATGGGAGGCTTACGATTACGTCAATCATGTGCGGCGCGCGCTGCAATGGGTAGGTGCGTCGGAAGCCGACATGGAAAAGGGAAACCTCCGCTGCGAGGCGAATGTTTCCGTGCGACGGCGTGGCGATCAAACCTTCGGCACGAAGGTCGAGCTGAAGAACCTGAATTCCGTTCGCTTCATGCATCGCGCAATCGAATTTGAGATTGAACGCCAGATTGGGGTGTTGGAATCCGGTGGTCGCTTGCAACAGGAAACGCGGCTTTGGGACGAGCGCGCCGCCGAGACGCGCGTGATGCGTTCAAAAGAAGAAGCTCATGACTATCGTTATTTTCCCGAGCCTGACTTGCCACCGTTAGAAGTGTCGGACGAATTCATCGGGAAGGTGCGTTCAGCGATGCCGGAATTGCCGGAGGCACGCCGCAAACGATTCATGGAAGCCTACGATCTGAGTTTTTCCGATGCTTCGCAGTTAACGTCAGAACGTTCGTTAGCAGATTACTACGAAAAGGCGGCGGCGGCAGCGGGCGATCCGCGAGCTGCCGCCAATTGGATCCGCACTGAGTTATCGCGCGAGCTCGATGCCGCTGGGCTGAACGCGCAGGCTTCGCCGTTGGCGCCGGAAGAATTGGGAGCGCTGGTCCGCCTGATAAACGACGGTAAGATAAGTGGAAAGCAAGGGAAAGAAGTTTTGGTTGAGATGTTCCAAACCGGCAAGAGCGCCGCGGCTGTCATTGAAGAACGCGGCTTTGTGCAGGTCAGCGATACAGGCGAGATCGACCGCATCATCGATGAAGTGATCGCCAGTAACCCGGCGCAGCTCGAACAATATCGCGCCGGCAAGGAAACGCTGTTCGGCTTCTTTGTAGGCCAGGTGATCAAGGCGTCGAACGGGAAAGCGAATCCGAAGATCGTGAACGAGCGACTGAAAGCGAAGCTGAAAATGTGATTACTGGGAGCGCGGGCGTCTCGCCCGCAATGAGCGCGAAGCGCGAACTCCCTGTTCTCGCTTTCCTGAGTCAACCGACCCACAATCCAAGTTTTCAGAACCCCAATTTAAAAGAGCTGAGCGTGCTGCCGCACGCTTTGCGGGCGAGACGCCCGCGTTCCCAGTACGATGGACCTAAAAAATAAAGTAGCAATCGTCACGGGCGGCACGAAGGGAATCGGCCGCGGCATTGCCGAGGCGCTGGTGCGTGCGGGGCTAAATGTCTGCATCAGCGCGCGCAAGCGCAATGAGATCGACGAAACCATAGCAGAACTCAATGCGTTACGCGCCGGCTCAGCCACCGGAATCGTCGCTGACGTTTGCAACTACGCCCAGGTACAAGCGCTCTTTGAGCGCGCCGTCTCCGTTTTTGGCGGCCTCGACATCCTCATAAACAACGCCGGCATTGGTATCTTCGGACGCGTTGAAGAAATGGCCGTCGAGGACTTTCGCGCAGTCCTCGAAACAAATGTTTTCGGCGTCTTTCATTGCTGCCGCGAAGCAATTCCATTAATGCGCGCGCGCGGAGGCGGTTACATCATCAATATTTCGTCATTAGCGGGAACCAATGCTCACCCCAATATGGCTGCTTACAACGCTTCAAAGTTTGGTTTGAACGGTTTTAGCGAAGCGCTGATGCAGGAAGTGAGGCACGACGGCATCAAAGTCAGCTACATCATGCCAGGTTCGGTGAATACTGAGTTTGGCGGTGATTCACCGAGTGATGACAAAGCATGGCAACTCACGCCCGCAGACATAGCGAGGGTCGTTATCGATCTGCTCAAACACGACGAGCGCAGTCTGCCGAGCCGCGTAGAGATAAGGCCTAGCAGACCGCCGCAGAAATAAATGCGAGCCGTCGTTCAGCGCGTGACGCGCGCCAAAGTTACGGTTGAAGGCAAAACCGTCGGCGAGATCCAAAAGGGTCTCGTCGTTTTGTTGGGGGTTGCCCGTGACGATGCGGAAAGCGATGCTACTTACCTTGCGAACAAGCTTGTCGCGCTGCGCATCTTTGACGACGAAGAAGGCAAGATGAATTTGTCGGTGAAAGACTGCGGAGGCGGCGCCTTAGTCGTTTCGCAGTTTACGCTCTATGGAGATGTGCGCCGCGGCCTGCGGCCCTCGTGGATTGACGCTGCCGCGCCGGAAATCGCACAGCCGTTGTATGACTTCTTTTGTAATGAGGTAAGGAAACAGATAAACAACGTAGCTACCGGCAGCTTTCGCCAGATGATGCAAGTGGAGTTGGTTAACGATGGACCGGTAACGATTTTGCTCGAGAGTCGCAAGATGTTTTAGGTTCACACAGGCGAATCCAGGTTTGAAATACAACGAACTGTTTGTTGAAACGGTCTGGCGGACGATGCCGGATCTGTGAGCGTAAACTTAGCGGCGTTTACTTCCCCTTCCCTTTGGGAAGGGGAAAAAGGGGAAG
>JBDUCB010000119.1:0-5828 GCA_040003695.1 bacterium | reverse complement strand
TCGTTAAAAACAACTTAGCTGCGCGCATCGACATTCAAGTTAATTCAGGCTGGGATTGTTTGGAACACGGTCATGCTAACACACAACTAACCGTGACAATATTCAGCTGTTAATGAGCATCCTATTTTGAGATCCTTTGCCTTCCACCCGATAAAAGCGATCCACGAATTACATGAAAGTTCACGAAAAAATTTAGGGTTGCTTAGTGTGATTTAGTGGATCGTTTACCTATTCTTTACGTCAGACACTGGTGAGTTATTAGCGGGCTTTCGTGAAAGCTGCGAAACATATAAGCTTTATTCTAAATGGACTGAGAATTTTGTTATGGCAGAGCTTCAAAAAAAGGGAATCGTTAAGCGGGGCGGTTGGGAGATTGCCAAGAAACTACTCAAGACGATTCCGATCATCGGCACTGTCTTCACCGTTGGCTTTGCAGGCCACGATATCAAGAAGAAGGGGCTGGTGAAGGGCGCCGTACACGTGGGGTTGGACGCAACGCCCGTGGTGGGAACGGCGAAGAATGTGCTCGAGATTTTTACCGGCGACCTGATTCCGGATAAAGCCTCGCGTATCGCGGAATCAGATGACGAACATACATCCAAGCGGGATTAGGCAGCGGGGGCAAGGCCCCTTCCTGATTGCGCGAAAATTGAATTTCAAATCTCGATCGATGCATCGCGAAATCACTCACCCAGGGTTCTTTCATTACTGCGAGTTCGCCCACCTTCGACTTACAAGAAATTTGGCATAGGCCCGAAGGGCCGGAATTCAATAGCCACGTCCGTGAGGGCGTGGTCCGGTGATAGTGTTCGTTGCATAGGCCCGAAGGGCCGACAGTAAGGAGCCTGTCATGTCAGGTAAATATCTTAGTTTGAATGTCCACTTCACTTGGAGTACCGTTCAGCGCGAACCCTGGATAGACAAGAGTATGCGGGGAGACCTCTGTGCGTACATCGGGGGAATACTGAATAACAAGAAGTCAAAGTTAATCTCGGCCGGCGCTATGTTCGATCACATACATTTATATGCTTCGCTGCCATCGACGTTGTGCATTGCGGATTTCGTCAACGTAGTGAAGGCAAATTCTTCGCGATGGATTCACGAGTCGTTTCCGCGGTTAAGAAGTTTCGCGTGGCAAGAGGGTTACGGCGCCTTTAGCGTAAGCAAATCGGAGGAGAAGAAGGTCATTAGGTACGTTCTCAATCAGGAAGCCCATCACGCCAGGCGCAACTTCAAAAACAGGAATTAATTGCTTTGCTGAAGAAACATCAAATCGAATATGACGAGCGCTACCTTTGGATGTGAGATCTCGATTGTCGCACCTTCGGCGCTCGCTTCGCACGGTTGTCCGATTCCACGCCCTCACGGGCGTGGCTATTGAATGTCGACCCTTCGGGTCTTGTTATAGAAGACTACGCATTCACGGTCGCCAAAGTGTGATTACGGCCGTTTACGGTAAAGCAAAGCCTTACCGCACGGCGGGCGGCAAAGCCGCGACTTTAGTCAGCGCGAACCGGCGGGCGCTCGGTAAACGGTCGCGCCGTTTCGTACGCATGGGCGAGCTTTAAGAGAGTCGGTTCCGACCAATAAGCGCCGAGAAGTTGAAAACCAATTGGCAGCCGATTGGAAGATAGACCGCAGGGAACGCTTAATCCCGGAATACCCGCGAGGTTCGCCGTCACCGTGTAAATGTCGTTCAAATACATCGCGAGGGGATTGTCGACTTTTTCGCCAAGCAGAAACGCAGGCGTTGGCGAAGTCGGCGTGATGATCGCGTCGCAGTTCGCAAAAGCTTTTTGAAAATCCTGTTTCAGCAATGAACGCACCTGCTGCGCCTTGTGGTAATAAGCCTCGTAGTAACCCGCCGAAAGCACGTATGTGCCGAGCATAATGCGGCGCTTTACTTCTGGTCCAAATCCTTCATCGCGCGTTTTGCGATACATTTGCCGCAACTCAGGCGCATCTTCCGCGCGAAATCCATAGCGTACACCATCAAAGCGCGCCAGGTTTGAAGACGCTTCAGCAGTGGCGATGATGTAATAAACGGCGATGCTGTACTCGGCGTGCGGCAATTCGACCTCAACTATTTCGGCGCCGAGTTCTCTATACACATCCACAGCTGCTTCTACAGCCGCGCGCACTTCAGCGTCGAGTCCCTCGCCGAAGAGCGTTTTGGGAAAACCAAGACGTGCACCTTTGATGTCGCCGCTCAACTCCGTTGTGTAATCAGGGACTGGAACGTCGGCTGTGGTCGCGTCGTGTGGATCGCGGCCGGCGATAATTCCCAGGACGTGCGCCACATCTTGAGTGTTGCGTGCGAAGATTCCAACCTGATCCAGTGAAGACGCAAACGCCACCAGTCCATAACGCGAGTTGCGTCCGTAAGTAGGCTTCAGACCCACCACGCCGCACAGCGAAGCGGGTTGCCGCACCGAGCCGCCAGTGTCTGAACCTAACGCCACCGGCACAACGCCTGCGGCGACCGCAGCGGCAGATCCGCCCGACGATCCACCAGGCACGCGTGATATGTCCCAGGGATTTTTCACTGGTCCGAACGCCGAGTTCTCGTTCGAAGAGCCCATCGCAAACTCGTCGCAATTAGTTTTACCAATCACGACTGCGCCTGCGCCCAGCAATCGTTCGATTACCGTCGCGTTGTAAGGCGGATGGTAATCGCCGAGGATTCGCGAACCGCAGGATGTCTGCATCCCCTTAACGCAGAGGTTGTCCTTAATGGCGATGGGAATGCCCGCGAGCGGCGCGGACGAATTGCTTGCCTTGTCGGCGCGCGCTACCGCGCCATTGCGATCTATCTCGAGAAACGCATTCAAGGTTGAGTTTAGTTTCTCGGCTGCGTTTACAGATGTTTCCACAACCGCGCGCGCAGTCTTCTGCCCGCTCGCGATGTCTTGTCGTAAAGATTCTATGTTAGTCACGTCACTCATCAATTAAAAGGCGTTTAGAGGCGGGCGCTGCCCGCCGATGCGACAGTTTTGAGACGCCGAGCAACGCGCGCCTCGAAACTGTCGGCGCGCCTCATAGGATCTTCGGAACGCGGAAATGTCCGCTAGCCGCGTCTGGCGCCTCAGCAAGTGCAATTTTCTGGCCCAGCGACGGACCGGTTGTGTCGGCGCGGGATGAATCCGTTGCTTCGCCTTCCGGCGTCAAACCGCCGAGCGAAGGCTGCACGTTAGCAGTGTCGAGCGCGTTGAGTTGTTCGACATAAGCCACAATCTCGGCCATTTGCGGCGCGAATATTTTCAACTCGTCGGGCGTAATTTCCATGTGCGCCAGTTGCGCAACTTTTCCAACGTCAGCTTCAGTTATTGGCATAGTCTTCGATTTCGGAATTTAGATTTCGGATTGCGGATTGCTTTCCAATCGTTGTGTGCAGCTTGTCGCAGCGCCTAGAAAAGCGCGGCGCAAGTCTGCATCGTGGATCTCGGAAGCGGCGGCAAGCAATTCGAAAGGGACGGCGCGGTTCGTTTGTTTGGCAGGCAATCCTTCCGGTGGTCGAGTTTCCGCCAGTGCTGTCGGATCCACGCGCAACTCAATTAGTTTAACCAGCGAATGCCCGAGCACAGAGTTCAACCGGAATAGTAACTGCGGCCGCATTTGCTCCAACTGCTTCTGCCAAATGTTATCGGCGACAGCGATGATTAGCGTTTGATCTTCAAGTTTTACCGGCACGGCATGTGCACTCAGCATATCGCCGACGGCGTGCCTCCATGCGACAAGAGAGGCGGCTTCGGCGACTTCTGCTGAAGGTCCCGCGGCTGTCAAGATAGCCGGCAAAGTTTTTATCAGGCTCTCCATTGTTTTGATCAATGCTGCAGTCTGTTTCGAAATTCGACGGCTTCAATCTAGAATCGAAAAAGTAAAAGCCAAAATTTAAGATGGTTCGCGAGTGTAGCGGAGAATTGTTTGACGCGACAAGCGAACAGCGAACGCGCCATTTACGTCGCACTTTTATCTCATTAGCACCTGGCTTCAGCCAGGTGATTACCGTTGAAGCGAGATCGGAAACCGTTTAAACGGTTTCAGAATTGGTGTGGTCAACCTTGTCACCTGGCTGAAGCCAGGTGCTAATGAGAAGTTGAGTACAGGATCGGAAACTTCGAGTCAAGCCTTGAACGCAGCAATCAAAACTCGAGTACAACGAAAATGCTGTTAGAAAAACTTATTCTCGCGTCGCGCAGTCCGCGTCGCGCCGAGATCCTTCGCGCCGCCGGCTGGCCTTTTGAAATGGCGCCAGCCGACATCGATGAGTCCCAGAATGAAGGCGAGGACGCGGTTAGCTATGTGAAGCGCCTCGCTTTAACTAAAGCACAGACGGTGGCGCGCAAAATTACAGAAGGTCTCGTGCTTGGCGCGGACACGACAGTCGTAGTTGACGACGAAATGTTGGGTCAGCCACTCGACGATGATGACGCTCGCCGCATGCTAAGGCTATTGAGCGGCAAGTGGCATGAAGTATTGACTGGTGTCGCCCTCATGCGCGCAGATGAAAACGCGCCCGCTTTGGTCGAACACGAAACTACGCGCGTGCGTTTTGCTGAAATGACAGTTGAAGAAATCGACTGGTATGTGTCGACCGGCGAACCGCGCGGCAAAGCCGGCGCTTATGGAATCCAGCGCCACGCGGCGCTATTTGTTGAAGAAATTCAGGGTGACTATTTCAATATTGTCGGCTTGCCGCTGAGGCTGGTTTATGAGCTACTGCGCCGCATGTCCGACAAACTTTAGTTTGTCGCTCTGTACGAGTCATTCACCCTCGACAAACTGAAGTTTGTCGGACATGCCGCTAAGGCTGGTTTATGAACTTGCGCTGAGCATGAAACAAGCAGTTTAGAGTACAAGCTTTAGCTTGATGCTTTCGCAACTTCGCAACCTAAAGGTTGAACTCTGAACTTCTCGTTGCTTGCTAAAACAAAACGCTGCCGCCGTCGACGTTGATTGCCTGGCCGTTTATTCCACGCCCGTCTTCAGAAGCCAGCAACAATGCCAGCGCCGCCACTTCTTCTGCCGTAACCAAACGATTCTGCGGGCTCATCTTTTTAATCGAATCCAGCGCCTGATCTTTTGTCAATGAAGTTTTTTGCGTTATCTTTTCGATGCCACGCGTGGTCATGTCGGTATCAACATAACCCGGACAAATGGCGTTGACCGTTATCCCTCGACTGGCAACTTCCAGTGCAACTGAACGCGTCAATCCCAGCACGCCGTGTTTAGAAGCCGAGTAGGCTGCGATGTAAGGCGCGCCGGTTTTGCCGGCGATGGACGCGATGTTGATGACGCGTCCCCAACCGCGTTCCATCATTTGCGGCAAGACCGCGCGCATGCAATAAAAAGTTCCATCCAGATTAATCGCGAGATGCCGGCGCCAAAGCCCATCGTCGGTTTTAGCGAGTGGCGCGCTTTCGGCTATGCCAGCGTTGTTGACCAGAATGTCCGGACCGCGACCGAACTCGCTATTGAAGGTCCTAAACATCTGCTCAACACTACCGAGGTTTGCTACGTCGCAAATGATTGGCATCGCCTTGGTTGAAAACTGATCCGTAATCTCACTTGCAACCTGCGCAACCTGTTCAGCGGAGCGCGCGGCCAGGGCGACATTCGCCCCTTCGCGGGCAAACGCGATCGCGATCGCGCGTCCAATGCCGCGACCGCCACCGGTAATCAACGCGATGTGATTCTGAAGTTTCATCGGAATAATAGTGATGAGTACTGAGTCCTGAGTCCTGAGTCCTGAGTGATAAATCAATTTTCAGATGGTCTTGGCTGAACTATCAGCAATGGGAAAACTCAGCAGTCAGCACTCAGCACTC
>JBDUCB010000087.1:0-19627 GCA_040003695.1 bacterium | reverse complement strand
CACCGAAACGGCCAAGCCGTCGGCAAGAATATCTGAAACTGCATCACCGAAACGGCCAAGCCGTCGGCCACAATATCTGAAAATGCATCAGTGCCAGAATTATTCATCGAGATCGGTTTGAGACAGGCGTCGCACTTTTTCGCTGACTAACTCAAACGCAAAACCCTGGCGCAGCAAATGATCAAAGAGACTCTTGGCTTCCTTTCGATCCTTGGGGCGTCCGCGCAAACGAATCCGTTTTTCAATCGCGCGATTAATCAGTTCATCCTCAGGAGTTTCCGCATAAACTAAATCAAGCGCCTGATTAGCGACCGCACTCGGAACCTGCTTCATCTTCAGATCCTGTTGCAAACGACGGCGGCCAGTCGGCCGCTGCTTCACTTTTAGCGACGCATAGCTTACAGCGAAGCGCTCGTCATCAAGATAGCCATACTCCTTTAGTCTCGCGATCACTTCGTCAATTATTTTCTCGCTGACGCCACGGCGCTCCGCAAGCCGCTCGCGCAACTCTGCAATTGAACGCGGTTTCGCGGCAAGCAGTTTGGCGGCGCGCTGAAAGGTGCGCGCGCGGATTTGTTCGGGAGTTGAGGCGCGCGAGTCTTCAGCTTCCGAACTGTTATGCACTCGTCTTCGCACCAATGCATTTAATCACAAACCAAAGAGCGGGGGTGAACCCCCTTCCCAACCCCGAGCTACTCAAACTAGATCGCCAAAAATGGCGCTCGAATCTTTCCACACTTGCCCGTGAGAACAACCGGGGAAAGTCTCAAAGGTTAGGAAGGGCGGTTTACCCCCGCTCTTTGCCCACTGAATCGCCAATTGAGCAAGCGGCACTCTACAATGCGTTTATGGATGGCACGCTCATAATCGATAAGCCTCCTGGTCTGACTTCGCACGACGTGGTGGCACGTGTGCGCCACTTGCTCCAAGAGCGGCGCGTGGGCCACACGGGCACGCTCGATCCTTTTGCGACTGGCGTGCTGGTCTTACTCGTCGGTCGGGCAACGCGTCTGGCCCAGTTTCTCAGCGGTCTCGATAAAGAATATGAGGCGGTGATCCGGCTCGGGTTTGCGACCGACACCGGCGACTTTACCGGAAAGCCTTTGTTCAACTCCGAAGCGCATGGCGCAGATGCGTCGGTCCGACGCAATGTGAAATTCGATGAGGCTGAGATCGTAGCGGCGCTCGCTGGCTTGCGCGGCGAAATCGATCAGGTGCCGCCCATGTATTCGGCGAAGAAACAACAAGGCCGGAAACTCTACGAGTTAGCTCGGCGCGGTGAAGAAGTGGAACGCCCACCGGTGCGCATTACGATCCGTAGATTTGAGATGAACAGAGCGAAAGGTGCTTTGCTTAAGGACAACCTCGATGGTACTTACGATCTTGATGTGCTGGTCGCGTGTTCTGGTGGGACCTACGTCCGCACCCTGGCCGAAGATTTTGGCAAGCGGTTGGGCGTGGGCGCGCATTTGGCGGAATTACGCCGCACGCGAGTGGGCGAATTTGAAATTAAAGGCGCGGCAACGCTCGAGCAGTTAAAAGAAAGTGTTGTTGAGGAATCGCTTGGGCGAGTCCTTCTGCCGCCTGACGCAGCGCTCTCGCACTTGCCTTCTATCGAGCTACGGGCGGATGAGCTCGGCAGGGTTCGTAATGGCGTGAAGATCGATGTGAAGAACCCGGTATGGACCAATGGCGAACATGTAAGACTGCATGACGAACATGGTCACCTCGTTGCTGTGGCACGCTTTGAAGCAGAGAAACAAACACTGCATCCACGGGTAGTGTTGGCCCAGGACGGAATATGAAAAAGCGTTACTGGTTAGGCGGACTATCTGCATTGGCCGGCGTTACTGTGGCGGCCAAGCTTTTGCTACGCCCGCGCGACGTCGAATGGGCCAGCAATCGCGACGCGGTATTTCACGCCGACTATTCTCGCTTTGCGCAAGTCGATGGCATGCCGGTGCATTATCAGGAAGCAGGCGATGCCGCAGCGCCGGCATTGCTGCTGATTCATGGTTTTGCTTCCTCCAATCTGGTTTGGAGCAAAGTGCTGCTGCAACTTGCCGAGGCAGGCTTCCGAGTGATTGCGCCGGATCTGTTGGGCTATGGTTATTCCGGCAAGCCGCGCGAGCTTGATTACACCATCGCATCTCAGGCGCAGATGGTGATTGCCTTATGCAAACAACTCGGAATCGCGCGGTTATGTTTGATTGGCAGTTCCTACGGTGGCGCAGTGGCCGCGACGATTGCACTCGATCATTCTGAGCTCGTTGAAAAGCTGGTTCTAGTGGGAGCCGTCACGAACAACAAACCGACGCGTTACATGTTAATGCGATTGTTTGGCTCGCCCATCATCGGCGACATACTCTCGCCGCTGGTCGTCGGTTCGCGGCGCCTGCTGCGCATGCGTATGAAACGCGTTTACGACCGGCATGCCTGGGAACTTGATGAAAGGAGAGTGCAGGCGCGGCATCTGCCATTAGCGACGCGCGGAACACATCGTGCGATCATTCGCACGGTGCGCCGTTGGGACGCGGAGCGAATCTCTCGCGATGCGTATCTCTTAACGCAGCCGACACTTATTCTTTGGGGTGATAAAGATCGCGAGGTGCCACTTGAAGATGGCGAGCGCCTGCATCAGGAGATTCCGGATTCGCGTCTGTTTGTCTTTCGAGAGTGCGGCCACCTGCCGCATGAAGAATACCCGGCGGAGTTTACGAAGTTGGTCGCAGAATTTTTAATTTGACCGCTTGCTCTGTTAACACAAAATTTCTCATTAGCACCGCCGCTTTAGCGCGGTGGATGAGCTAATGGCTGCAACCGTAAACCGTTTAAACGGTTTCCATTTCAAAAGCTAACGGCCTGGTCACCGGGCTGAAGCCGCGGTGCTAATGAGAAAGACAGAACATTAAAGCCGGATCTCTATTTGCCGAGCTTGTTCTCCAATCCCTCACGGCCCCATTCCATCACCACATCGTGGTTCCAATTGAAGAAGGGCCGCGCTAACGGTGCGAGCAGGTTCATCCACGGTTTGGTAGTTTCCACTTTCCAATCGTAGCGAACTGTTGTGAGAGGACCGTCGTGTGAAAGCTGCCAGCGGCCGACGCCCTGAAGCTCGCCAATCGCGCGGCCCTCGATCACGAAATTGGCTCGACGTGCGTCGTCTCCATTTCAAAAACGAGGCGATAGGGAAGTTTACTTTTCCAGGTATAACGATGAATCGCACCTACGTGATTCACGTCACCAGCCTTCAGCTCTTCGACTTTCTCAACGCCGCGCCACCACTCGGGCCATTGCTCGGAGTGAAAGATTAGATCCCAAACCTTTTCCTGTGGTGCTTTCAACTGCCAGTTGGTGATGAATTCGTATGAAGCCATCGTTCCGTTTCGAGTTTCAAGTTTCGAGTTTCAAGTTCAGGCGCAGAACTAGAAACCAGAAACTCGGAACTTGAAACTAACTCATGTTCAGCGCTTTGCCGACGGAGGGATCGCGGCGCACGCGCCAAATTTTCGAGTCGAGATAATAATGAATAAACGCGTAGCCCCAGAGGAAGGAAATGCCAAGCTGCACCGCAAAGGATTGTTCAGCCGATCCACTTTTCAAATTGACGTAGCCGAGAAACTGTCGCGGACCCTGATAAATGATTCCAAAAAGAACGCCGAACGCGATGTAGTAAAGCAAGCGGCGACTGATGAGTGCGGCGGCTCCGTGTTTTTGCTGAAGCTCGTTGGTTCGTCCGAAGCCCTCCCTGACGGTCGGGCTAATGCCCCGCAAGCCTTCCACCTTGACGCCTGAGCTTGCTGGTTCGACAAACTTAAGTTTGTCGGACACTTTGTATTTCTGATTATGAAACCAGATCAGCCGGTGATATTGAAGATTGTGATAGATAGTGAGTATCGCCACGATCGCGATCGGCTTACTCGGCATCGGCGTCAACAAGACAATCCAGTGCATCGGAATTGCCGCCGCGAGCAACAAATATTTCGGAACATCAAGCGCCTCGCCAATGATTAGGCGCTGCAACTGTCGTCCCAGCCAGGCTACAAACAGAATGATCGTTCCAGCGAGCAGGATCGTTGCCAGTCCGTTCACGCCGAATCGTAATGAAGCGGGAACGCGAGTCATCGCTTCCGGATCGCGCGCGATGAAAGCGACGAACGGATAGTTGAAAGCAAACAACAGCAGCAGGCGATCGAGAGCGTTATCGACCGGCGCGAGGTCGTTATTCTTTTTCTTGTACAGCACCATAAACCCATAGTGCTGCTTGACCAGATGGTAATAAGCCCAGAGCGCGGCGAGAAAGAAAAAGACCAAGCCTGCGCCGGCGAGAACCATGATGGGACCAACCACAAAGAAAAGCAGCGAGCCCCATAACAAGCTTCCGCGGTTGCGACGTTCAGCGCGGTCGAAATAAGTTCGCGAAAAAGTTCCGAAGACGTGTGGCGCATCAATCAGTATGGCCCACAGCGCCACCATCGGAATCAGCGGTACCACTCCGGCTACATACAGAATAAGCAGAGCATAGCTGGATGCAACTGAACCAATGAACCAGACGAGATCGTCGCGGGCCGAGATGATCCAGCGCAACGAAAGGGCATGAGCACGAGCCTGGGGGAAAACTTCAGCAGTAGCCATGGACGAAAACAGCCTAAGCGAAACTTCGTCGAGATCACGGTAATTGTAGCACCGGCGCACGGCGGAAACATCGTCATCTGGTAAACTTCCGATTGATGCCGAGAATAATTTGGATCGGGCTGGCCGGCTTCGTGGGGACGCTCGGCCGCTACTGGTTATCTGGTGCGGTCGCGAAGCGCTATGGCGAAACTTTTCCTTACGGAACCCTCGCCGTGAATGCGTTGGGGTGTTTGCTTGCCGGCGCTTTGTTCTACTTGATGTATGAACGTTTTCTTACTAGTCCTACAGTACGGAGCATGGTTTTCATCGGTCTTTTGGGAGGCTTTACAACGTTTTCTTCTTACGGCCTGCAAACATTCACGCTGCTCCGTGACGGCGAAGTTCTGCTCGCGTTGATTAATATTGCAGCGTCAAATGTTGCCGGCTTGTTTCTCGTTTGGGTGGGCTACCGACTGGCGGGGTTAATCTGATGAATATTCCGGAAGAAGGTTATCTGCTGCGCATCTTTGTTGGCGAAAGCGATCGCTATGGCCACAAACCGTTGTACGAAGAGATCGTTTTGAAAGCGCGCGAAGCCGGACTTGCGGGCGCGACCGTGTTGCGTGGCGTGATGGGTTTTGGCCGCAACAGCATTCTGCACACGGCAAAAATTCTTCGGCTGTCGGAAGATTTGCCGATGGTAGTTGAGATTGTTGACAGTCTGGAAAAAGTGAAAGCGTTTATGCCGCAGCTGGATGAGATGATTAAGGACGGACTGGTCACACTCGAAGAAGTGAAAGTGATTCACTACAAATCATCGCGATAGAGTTATTACCTTGTCCATGTCAGACGACCAATCAACAAAACGATCGTCCGCGCGGCTGTTTCAAGCACATCCCTGGCACGGTGTCACTCCGGGGAAAGAAGCACCGGAGATGGTTAACGCATACATTGAGATTGTGCCGACGGACGCCGTCAAGTATGAACTCGATAAGGAGTCCGGGCATCTGCATGTAGATCGACCACAACGATTTTCTTCAATGTGCCCGTCGCTCTATGGCCTGATTCCGCAAACCTTCTGTGGTAATGAAGTCGCGCGACTGTGCGCGGACCGCACCGGCATCAACGACATCAAGGGCGATGGCGACCCGATGGATATTTGCGTGCTGACTGAAAAGACTTTTGCGCAAGGCAATTTCTTTCTGCACGCAAAACCGATCGGCGGCCTGCGTATGATCGATGGCCAGCAGGCCGACGACAAGATCATTTCCATACTCGAGTCAGATCTAGCTTACGGACACATTCGGGACATAGGGGATTGTCCGAAAGCACTCATCGATCGGCTGAAGCATTATTTTCTTAGTTATAAACAACTGCCGGGTGACGCCCCGCGAAGAGTGGAGATTGTTGATGTCTATGATCGAAAGGAAGCGCTGGATGTGATTCGACGCAGCCTGATTGATTACACCAATAGTTTTGGGAATAATTTGAGGGCGAACTGAAGAGATTCGGTGGGTTCGCGTATTTAGTCAGGTTGATCTAGTGATGTTCTTATTAGCACCGTGGCTTTAGCCCGGTGAACACAGGAACGGTGGGAATTAGAAACCGTTTAAACGGTTTACGATTGCGATTGGTGACATCGTTCACTGCGCTAAAGCGACGGCGCTAATGAAATGAGTAACGAGCAGACACTTTGCCATCTGTAATCCGCGTCAAATCTCTTAAGCCATCCCTGAAACCACTTCCTCAATTCCACAGCGGTTACAAGTTAAAGCGTGGTGCGACGAGTCGGTCCAGCTTGCGAGCTGCAAGCCTGAATTCGCTTTTCCATCTGCTTGCGAAGTTGAATGTGGCGTCGTGTGGATTTGTTGTTGGCGCTCGGCATCCTCGGCGCTGCAATGTTTACAGAGCCAGCCGTATCCAAGATTGAAGAAGTGGTTGGTTTGCTCCATTGGGGCAGGGTGTGACTGTCGGGTGTCGCGTGTCCGGTGCCGGGTGTCAGCTGTCAGGTGTCAGCTGTCAGGTATCCAGGTGCAGGTAGTTTGCTGTCACCCGACACGCGACACCCTTCCTTACCGGCGTCGTATATCTGGTGCTTCCGTCAATCGCACCGGCACACTCATGCGCCGGCCGTTGCGAATAACTTGCACTTGCACAGAGTCAGCGATCGCATGTTTGTCGAGGATGCGATAAAGGTCGTCAGTGTTAGTGACCTTTTGGTTATCAATGCCAACAATTATGTCGCCAATTTCGACGTCACCATTCTCTGTTTGAGTTATGCCGCGCAGGCCGGCATTTGCTGCGGCCCCACCTTGCATGACCTGCAAAATCACCACACCATCAGAAACCGGAAGCTCGACCTGGTTTTTTAGTAACTCAACATCGCGCGTGCCAATACCCAGCTTGGGTCGACGCACTACGCCGGATTGAAGAAGCATCGGCACGATACGCTTGGCAATGTTCACCGGCACGGCAAAGCCCACGCCCGCCGACGCGCCTGAAGGAGAAAGGATCTGCGAATTGATTCCGATCATGCGGCCGTGCGAGTCCAGTAATGGACCACCAGAGTTCCCCGGATTGATTGAAGCGTCTGTCTGAATCGCTCCCTCAATCGGTCGTCCGTTACGAGCGCGGATCGGACGCTGCAAGCCGCTGATGACGCCGGTAGTCAACGTTCGATCGAGACCAAAAGGATTGCCGATAGCCAGCACTTTCTGGCCCACTTCGAGCTTGTCAGAATCACCCAGTGGCACAATCGTTAGTGGCTCTTTAGGCGATTCAATTAATTTAATTACTGCCAGATCCGTATCCGGATCGCCGCCGATCACTTTCGCCGCATAGTTTTTCTGACTGCCAAAGCTGACAGCCAACTTTTGCGCCCCTTCAATTACGTGATAGTTGGTAAGAATGTCGCCGTCCTGATCGATGATCGAACCCGAACCCGACCCTTCTTGCGGTTCGACAAAGCCGAAGAAGTCGCGAGCGTAGGAAGTTGAGTGAACGTTAACGACGCCCGGCGATAGGGTACGATAAATCTCAATGTTGTTTTGTTCGTCATTGGCAGTTGCGGGATCCGTTATGCCGCTCGGCGATTTCTCGGAAAACGCCGCGCGGGCCGGCTGCAAACGGTTCGACACACGATCGACGACGGCAATCGCGCCCGCCGCAAACAGCCCTGAAATCAAGGCAATCACCAAAATTTGACGTGCTGAAAGTCTATACATGGCTTGATTCTCTCTTACTTATTAAATTGTGTTTCCGCTAGTTATGACTAGTATTTCTTAAGATGCCAAAGCCGCGATGACAGGTTGCGCGACTCGCCGCTTTCGTCCACAGCCGGTCTGCCGAATATCTCTGCCGCTAGCGACAAATCTAGGCCTTCCCTATCAGGTATGCAAGTCGCAGAAATACGAATACCTGCATCCGGAGAGAAGCATGCTTCACACGCTTCGAAAGCGTTTGTGTTCGTTTAATAAAGAAGTTGTAGGCGACGAGGCGGCCAATCAGGCGTACAGGGCGAAGAAAGTTTTAGGCAGGCTAACGAAATAAGTAAGCACTGTGGCTGGGGCGTGCCAGCCCAGGGCCGTAAAGCCAGTGGCTGCATGAACAAACATCAGCACCAGGTAAATACCCAGCACCAGTTTCATTCCCCGGCGGGCGATCGGAATCTCTGCGCAACGGTAAAGAGTGTAAGCGGCGAGGGCGCCGATGACGAGTTTGACGGAAAGAAAAGAACCTTCGCTATGATTGAGCAGGCCGGCCATGAAACCGTTTCCTTCGGTGGCCACGTTCAAGCGCACCCAAAGAATGGTCAACTGGGCGTCGAGCCAGTTGAGTGCGAATAACAAGATTGCTTTGGACAGTGCTCCCACCCTTGCTCCTCAGGGAAACGTTGTTAAACTCACCACTCCTTTTACGCCAGAGCCTCCACAACCGGAATTGGCCGGGAGGCTCTGTCGTTTACGGGAGGAACGAGACTCGTACCTTGGTGCTATTTAGAAAGTTCCAATAGGGTTTCTGTTCCCCAAATTATGGGACAGCACCAATGCGACACATCGAATAATTTTCTCTGAATTACAGGGGGCATATTATAAGGCGGATCGGCGCAGCACCAAACGAATGCCGCGGCTACAGTACATGGACACATCGATAGCACAGGCAATACTTCACGGGGCCAACAAGCTGCGGAAGGCCGGCGTACCTGACGAACGCCGCGAAGCCGGATCGTTGTTGATGTACGTGCTGGATCGAGATCGCAGCTACATTCTTGCGCATGCAGAAGATCAACTCACCGATGAACAGGTTGAAAAATTTGCTGACTCACTTGAGGCACGCTCCCAGGGGAAGCCATTGCAGTACATCACCGGCCGCCAGGAGTTTTTTGGCCTCGAGTTTGAAGTTACCAGTGACGTATTGATCCCGCGACCAGAAACCGAACTGCTGATCGAAGCGGCACTGGCGCTCGTTTCGCCAAACGAGTCACCGTTCATTTGCGATGTCGGCACCGGCTCCGGTTGCATTGTCGTAACGTTGCTTAAAAAGCTTGTGAGCGCGCGAGGAATCGCACTCGACATTTCAGAAGCGGCATTGGCAGTCGCGGAGCGAAACGCAATTCGCCACAGTGTTCATGAGCGTATTTCATTCATCGCTTCGGATTGTTTCGCGGGTCTAGAACCAGCCGTGGATCCAGGTTTTGATTTGATTGTTTCGAATCCTCCTTATGTTGCTGAACGCGCCATTAATGGTTTGCAAAGGGAAGTGCGCGACTTTGAGCCGCGCATAGCGCTGACGGCAGGCGAAGACGGTTTGTCAGTCATCCGACGACTGTTGATTGAGGGGCCAGATTATCTGAAAAGCGGTGGCCTCCTAATCTTTGAGATGGGGTTTGATCAGTACGAGGCGGTGAATGACCTTATCGCCCCGAACCAGTGGAAACTGCTGGAAATTTATGACGATCTCCAGGGTATTCCCCGCACAGTTGCCCTCATGAAATCTAAATAAAGAATCGAACGCAATAAGTTGTCACAATTCGCCGCACCACGGTGTTTAGTCGTCAGAACCGCGCGAAGAACAATCTGGTGAAACTAAAATAACCGTGAGGAGACTACTCATGAATAAGTGGCTACGACGCAGTGCGTTCATTCTCATTCTGACAATTGTGACCGCGCTATCAGTTTTCGCGGATCAGGACAAATCATCCATGGGCTGCCGCGACAAATGGGAGGACGATCGGTTCACTCACTGTGAAATCAAGGAACAAACATTAGCGCCCAGCGGCACACTTTCGGTGGACGCGCGGCAAAATGGCGGCGTCTCGGTGAAAGGCTGGGATCGCAATGAGATTCTGTTGAGAGCGCGCATTCAGGCATCAGGGTCATCTCAGGCAGAAGCCGATGATTTGGCGAAACAGGTGCGCATCGAAACTGGTGGTGCAAAGGTTTTTGCCAGTGGCCCAGAACCCCGCCGCGAGGCTCACTGGAGTGTCAGCTACGAGATTTTTGTTCCGCGCCGATCGGATCTTTCACTGGTGTCTCACAATGGCGGCATCTCGATCGTTGACGTGCAAGGCCGACTAGATTTTACAGCGGTGAATGGTGGTGTTTCGCTGAGGCACGTCGGCGGCGCCGTGCATGGAGGCACGACCAACGGCGGTCTGTCCATAGAGTTGGCTGGCGATCATTGGGACGGTGAAGAACTGGACGTGAAAACAACCAACGGCGGTATCAATATGTCAGTGCCCGAAAATTATTCAGCGCATTTGGAAACTGGGACCGTGAATGGAAATCTGAGCATTGACTTTCCAGTCACAGTGCAGGGAAGAATTACGCGTGAGATTGCAGTCAATCTTGGCTCGGGCGGCCCGACAGTTCGCGCTATGACGACAAATGGCGGCGTGCGAGTGAAGCGCGGCGGTGGAAACTAACGATCCGCGAAGTCGTTTTCAAAAATTTTGGCGCGGCGTTCTTTTAAGAGCGTCGCGTTTTTCTTTCTGCTTACATTTCCGCTGCTGTGCTCTAGCTAAAGCCTAATTGAAATTCTCTGCGCTTACTCGGCCGCAGAGATTGCGCCGAGAAAACCTGAACTTAGGACTACCGCCGAGCTTTAACGTTTTTGAGTTTTAATCTAATCTGTCGGCGTGGATAAGTTTCGCATTGCCGGCGGCCGACCCTTGCGTGGCCGCATCTCGATCAGTGGCGCCAAGAATTCCGCGCTGCCCTGCATGGCCGCAGCATTACTCAGCGCTGAGACAGTTACCCTGCACAATCTGCCTTACGTCCGCGACATCATTACGCAGCGTCGTCTGCTCGAAGATCTCGGCGCCACTGTCCTGACGCCGGAGCTTCGCACTCATAAGATCAGCGCAAATCACATCGAAATATTCGAAGCGCCCTATGAACTGGTACGAACAATGCGCGCCTCGGTGCTGGCCCTTGGCCCATTGCTGGCGCGGTTTGGTAAAGCGAAAGTTTCGCTCCCCGGCGGCTGTGCCATCGGCACGCGGCCGATTGATCTTCATTTGAAGGCGTTTGAGAAGCTGGGCGCGGAGGTCAGGCTCGAAGCAGGCAACGTCATCGCCCGCGCGCCCAAGACAGGGCGTTTAATCGGCGCTGAAATTCATTTCGACAAGGTGACGGTGACCGGCACGGAAAATTTGCTGATGGCAGCCGCACTGGCTAGTGGCACAACTGTGATGCACAACGCAGCCTGCGAACCTGAGATTACCGATCTCGCTGATCTGCTTAACAAGATGGGCGCGCGCGTAAGGGGCGCCGGCACGAGCACAATAAAGATTGAAGGCGTCGAAACTCTGGGACCCGCCGAGCACACAATCATTCCCGATCGAATTGAGACCGGCACCTTCATAGCCGCCGCGGCCATTACCAGAGGTGAACTCGAAATAACTGATTGCCGCCCCGATCATCTTGCTGCGGTTACTGATAAGTTTCGAGCCGCCGGTGTTGAGATTGAAGAGCACGGCCCGACCACGCTGCGTGTATCTGGCCGGCAGGATCTGACGGCGAAAAATGTAACCACGCAACCATATCCGCAGTTTCCAACGGATATGCAGGCGCAGTACATGGCTTTAATGACGCAGGCAATGGGGAGCGCGGTTATTGAAGAGACAGTTTTCGAGAATCGCTTTATGCATGCGTCGGAAATGCAGCGCATGGGCGCCAACATTTTCATCGATGGCCACAGTGCAACCGTTAGTGGCCCAACTCGTTTGAATGGCGCACCATTGATCGCGTCCGATTTGCGCGCCTCAGCGTCGCTGGTGCTGGCGGGCCTGGTTGCGAATGGAGAAACGATTATCGATCGCGTCTATCACATTGACCGTGGTTATGAAAAAATTGAGGCAAAGCTGCGCGCTGTGGGTGCAGACATCGAACGCATTCGCGAGTCGGTGACGGCGCCGTTGTCACAGGCGCTCACGCCAGCATTGCCTGCGGAAGCGTAATGCAATCTTGTAGCGCAAACTCTTAGTTTGCGCTTTAGGTTGGCGGTTTCGGATCATCGCAAACTAACAGTTTGCGCTACAAACAACATGTCAGAAGCAGACTGCTTATTTTGTCGCATCATTAACAGAGAAATTCCTGCGGACTTCGTGCGCGAAGACGATCGCTCGGTAGTTATCAGCGACATCAATCCGCAAGCACCCACTCATCTGCTGGTGATTCCGCGCGAGCACCTCGACTCACTTGACGACGCATCACAAAAGGATGAAGCGCTGCTGGGCCATCTCTTGCGCGTCGCGGCCCAGGTTGCAAACACCGCCGGTCTTGATGAGGGCGGCTATCGTACCGTGATCAATACCGGCGCCGGCGCAGGCCAATCAGTTTTTCATCTTCATGTGCACGTACTTGGCGGACGGCCCTTGAATTGGCCGCCAGGGTAGAATCTTGATCGCCTGCTTGCGTTCAGATAAATAGAAAAATCCAAAAATGTAGATTCTCCCGGCCCTTCCATTGCTTGGTGACCAACCAGTCAGCAGTAGCTCGCCCAAAATTAACCGTTTTTTCGGGTATGGTTTAGCGAACAGACTTGGCACCCGTATTGCCTAAGTTCAAGCTGCTTTCCCCTTCGCCTGTCGATGATCAGTCTCGTGAAGGCGTAATTCCACTAACGGTTTGCGCCGTGCAATCTTAAAAAAGCCATCGGGGAGGAAACAACATTGAAGAAATCATTATTGCTTCTGACGGCAATCATGACCGTCTTCTCGCTTTGCAATCAGAAGGTGCGCGCACAATCCGAGGAAAAGAGGTTGGAAGTAGGCGGACAATTCTCTTTTATACAAGTTCCTGTGCGCACAGTTGATTCAACCGGATTTGGTTTATCGAGCAGTCAGGAAACTGTTCCGGGGTTTGGCGGACGAATCGGGTTCAACTTTTCACGCCATGTCGGGATCGAAGCGGAAGGAAATTTCTTTCCACGTGACCGGGATCGAGAAGGCGGACGCAAAATTCAAGGACTGTTTGGTGTAAAAGCCGGAAAGAGATTTAACCAGGGCGGCTTGTTTGCCAAAGCCAGACCAGGCTTTGTCCACTTTAGCAGGGGCGACTATCAACCAGGCACTGGCGGCTGCGCGGCAGTTTTTCCGCCACCTATCGGCTGCTTCCAACCAGTTGCCAAAACGAGCTTCGCTTTTGATCTTGGCGGCGTTGGTGAATTGTATCCTTCTAAAAACACCATCGTCCGTTTCGACGCTGGCGACACGATCGTTCGCTTTGGTGCTCGACGCGTGGCCGCTCGATCGACCTCATTAAACGGTTTAGTGGTAGTTCCGGTGGCTGCCGAAACGAAACATAATCTTCAAGCGAGCTTTGGATTCGGTTATCGCTTTTGAGGGGAAGCCTGCGGAGCAGGCGCGAGCATAAAGCCTGGGGCGTGAGCCCCAGGAAACAAATTGATTCAGATTCCCAAGCCCGCCGAAGGCACAATCACTGCGAATGCGAATGGCTATCGCCGCTTCGCGGGCTACTAACTTCTGGTAACCAGAAACCTGGGGTTCGCTTCGCTTCACCCCAGCCTTAATGCTGACGCCTGCTCCGCAGGCTTAAGATCTTGATCAAGCTCCGCAGGCTTTTCAGAACTACAGCCGGCAAATAAGTAGTTCGCGTTCGTAGATCGTCTCAGGTGGCAACCGATCGTGCAGGTCCAAAAAGAGCTCTTCGTGTCCCAGCACTTCCTGGCGCCACGCATCATGATCGAATGCCTGCAACTCTTCAAACTTCTCTCTCGGAAAATCGAGACCCTGCCACTCGATGTCTTCGTAGTGCGGCATCCAGCCGATCGGAGTTTCCCGCGCCAGCGCGCGACCGCGCGCGCGATCGATGATCCACTTCAGCACGCGCATGTTTTCGCTGAATCCCGGCCACATGAAGTTTCCGTCTTTATCTTTCCGGAACCAGTTCACATGAAAAATCCGCGGCGTCTCGCTGAGCGAGCGCTGCATGCGAATCCAGTGTCGAAAATAATCGCCCATGTGATAACCGCAAAACGGCAGCATGGCCATCGGGTCGCGACGCACTTTGCCAATCGTGCCGGCCGCGGCCGCGGTCATTTCTGAACCCATGGTTGCGCCGATATAAACGCCTGAGCTCCAGTTGAATGATTGATAGACCAGCGGCATCGTCGTAGCGCGACGTCCGCCAAAAATGATCGCGCTGATTGGTACGCCGTTCGGATTTTCCCAATCCGGATCGATAGTTGGACATTGCGAAGCGGGCGCAGTGAAGCGCGCATTGGGATGTGCTGCTTTCGCGCCAGTCTCCTTCGCGATTTGCGGCGTCCATTTTTGTCCGCGCCAGTCCAAACATTCGGCGGGCGGTTCGTCGGTCATGCCTTCCCACCACACGCCACCTTCAGGCGTAAGCGCGACGTTGGTGAAAATAGAATTCGTTGCCAGCGCCGCCATGGCGTTGGGGTTTGTTTTGACAGACGTGCCGGGCGCCACGCCAAAGAAACCTGCTTCGGGGTTAATCGCGCGCAAGCGGCCGTTCTCATCCGGCTTGATCCAGGCGATATCGTCGCCGACAGTCCAAACTTTCCAGCCTTCAAAACCTGCCGGCGGAATCAGCATGGCAAAATTTGTTTTGCCACAAGCGCTGGGAAACGCAGCAGTCACATAAGTCTTTTCACCCTGAGGATTCTCAACGCCGACGATCAACATGTGCTCGGCCATCCAGCCTTCGTCGCGCGCAATGTTGGAAGCGATGCGGAGCGCAAAACATTTCTTCCCGAGCAACGCATTGCCGCCATAACCGGAACCGTAAGACCAAATCTCGCGCGTCTCAGGAAAGTGGACGATGTACTTCTCTTTATTGCAGGGCCACGCCACATCCGTTTGTCCCGGCGCGAGCGGCACGCCTACTGAATGCATGCAGGGAACGACGCGTTTGTAGTCTTTATCAATCTCTGCATAAACCGGCAAACCAATGCGGGCCATGATGCGCATGTTGACCACAACGTATGGCGAATCAGTGAGCTGAACTCCGATCTGCGACATGGGCGAGCCGATTGGGCCCATGCTGAATGGCAGGACATACATGGTGCGACCGCGCATAGAACCATCAAAAAGTTCTTTCAATTTTCGGCGCATCCGGTACGGCTCTTCCCAATTGTTTGTTGGTCCCGCCGCATCCTTTGAAAGCGAACAGATGAAGGTGCGATCTTCAACACGCGCAACATCGCTCGAGTCCGAGCGGGCGTAGTAACAACCAGGCCACAGTTTTTCATCAAGTTTTGTGAAGGTACCGCCGGCCACCATCTGAGCTTTGAGTGCTGCGTCCTCTTCCGGCGAGCCATCCACCCAGTGAATAGCATCAGGCTTGGTCAGGTTCGCCATCTTATCGACCCAATTGAGCAGATGAGCGTTTGTGCTCAGCGGCACGGTCAGATTGCGATTGCTGGACTGCGCACTGGAATGTTTGTCAGTTGATGCAGTGCGAATTGAAGTCATGGGCATCTCCAAAATTTAAAAGTAAGTCGGACGACGGAAACACAAGCGCAAGGTTATTCAGCCCGCGTTTTGAGCAATGCGGCGTTCGTGAGCCAACTCGCGCAGGGCAACTGACAGGTCACGAGCGGCGCGTTCGATGCGATCGGCAATGGCCTCAAGCGAATCGATCTCACCATTCGATCGAATAACAACCAGCGCCAGCGCATCTTCGATTAGCTCAATCAAACGCGTCGCTTCCGTCTCGGTTTCCTTTTCGCCGCGCGATAGCAGGCGAACAGTAATGTCTTGTTTCATGATTGAAATATATGTGGCCGTTACCGGGGTTCGTTAAGCTAAACTCTTACATCACGGAGGCCATCGGAAGCAAGCCTACGCAGGTCTTAGGGAGATTCATGAACGCAGCACCTGAGCGGTATTCATTTACGAGGAAAGAGTGGCGCCTAATCGAGTCGCTGAATACTCCCGCGCGCGTTCAGCGTTTTTTCAGCTTGATGCCTTATAACTGGGAAAAGAACGGCGGCACGCTGCGATCGTTTCGCGAAGTCGTAAAGCGCAATCAAGCGCACTGTCTGGAAGCGGCCGTCGGCGCGGCTGTAATTCTCGAACAGCACGGCTATCCGCCGCTGCTGCTGGACATCGAATCGGTGGACCTATTGGACCATGTGATTTTCGTTTTTCATCAGGACGGCCTGTGGGGATCGATTGGTCGTTCGCGCGATATTGGCTTGCATGGGCGCAAGCCTCGGTTTCGTTCGCTGCGAGATTTAACGTGGAGTTATTTCGATCCGTACGTGGATTTTTCGGGCCGCATCAAGGGCTACGGGCTGGCGAATCTGTACGATTTGGGAAATTACGACTGGCGTTTTAGTGCGCGAAAGATGTCGAAGATTGAAGATTACCTGCGTGCGCTGCCGCACCGCCGGCTGCGCTCTTCGAATAAGCGATATGAAAAACTGCTGACGCGCTACAAGAAATATAAGCAGCGCTATCCGAATCGTTCGCCGTCGTATTACGAGAATCGATGGCAGTGGATGATCTAAGTTTCAAGTTTCACACCGAGAGCATAAAGCCTTGGGCGTGAGCCCCAGGTCACCAAGCCCATGAGGATGCCAGCTCGCGAAGCGAGCGAAAGATGTGAAATGCGAAGGCCTTTTTTAGGAAGGGCTAACGCCCGGTTTCACGGGCTGTTGAACGAATGCTGCAATTTATTCTGGGGCTTACGCCCCAAGGCTTTATGCTTGCACCTGCTTCGCAGGTTAAGACTCGCTGACCACCAAGCCTTCGCGCGAGAATTTCCAATCGAGAATTTCGGCCCCTTGCTCAGCGCCAAGCGCGCGTGCTACATCCGCTTTGCGCCCTTCAGCACACAGGAACGCTATACAGCCACCGCCGCCAGCGCCGCAGACTTTCGCGGCTTCCGCGCCGTTAGCCAACGCTGTTTCCACCAGATGGTCCATCTGCGGCGTTGTCACTGCCGGCGCTAGTCGTTTGCGGTTCGGATATGCGGCGCGCATCGTTTCGCGCACTCCATCCCAATCATCAGCCAACAGCGCCTGGCGCATGCGCAATGCCGAGTCGCGTATGCCATCGAAGATTTCGAACACTTGCGGATCGCCGTCAATATGCTTTTTAAAAATTTCCCAGTTGTTGGTTCCTGAGAGGCGCGGCTCACCGGTGTAGCAGATGACGATACGGTCTTGCAGTTTCGTTTCATCCACATCGAGCTTCTCTCGTTCAATGCCGTCGGCGCGAAAATGCACGCATGAAGCCGACCCAAATTGCGCAGAATAGTAATCCTGAAATCCAGCAGGCACGCGGATCACTGTGGTTTCGATATTCGCGGCAATGGTAATGAACTTGCGCTTGTCGTAACGATTTCCGACGAGTCGATTCAGCGCGCCGATGCATGCGATGGCCAACGCTGACGAGCCGGCCAGGCCCGCTCCGGCGGGCGCCTCGCTATTGGCGATCAGATGGAAACCAGTGGTCGGTTTGAAAAAGTGCACGAGCTTGGAAATCAACTCCAGACGCTCTTCGCGCACCAGATCTTCGATGGCGGCCAGCTCGGTTTCAAATGCCACTTTTCGGTCACGCGATTCCAATACGATGCGCCCGTCATCACGAGTTTTTATCGAGCAATGAGCGCGCAGGGAAGTGGCAAAGTTGACGGTGGCCGCGCCAGGATGAAACAGATAAAGAGGCCAGATGTCGATGGTGCCGCCAGCAAGATCGACACGAGTTGGGGCGGACGATTCAATTAGCACGTTGGTTGGTCTTAATAACCCTTTCTAGTTTTCTGTTCCGAATCTGTGATCAGAAGAGGAATAGATTTTCCATCTCCCATTTGCCATTTCCCATTTGCCATTGCAATCAAGAGCCTCACTAGTTCAACCACCTGCGATTCAATTAGTCGCACTTCCATCACCGATTTTGAATGGAGATGTGATTGCGGTTAAGACGAAATGAAAAATGATAAATGGAAAATCTTTTCTGCTTCTCACTCAGAATCGCTCTTGCTGTCCTTCGCCGCCGCGCGCTTTTTTTGCTCAGCTTGCCGTGACTGCTTAAACGGAATATGTTCCTGAAATTCCTGCTTCAAGCCTTGCAGTTTTTCCTGAGCAGCCTGTTCCAATTCCTGCAAGCGTTCAGGATCAGCTTCTTCAACTTTCGGTGATAACCAATAACGCTCGGCGAAGTAAACGCCGGTAATGCCGACCACCACAATCACCAACAGCACTTTACCGAGGCGTTGAAAATCACCGATGACTCCAATTACGGCGCCGCTGAAAAAATAGCCCGCGCCACTGAGAATCAAAACCCACGCAAAACAACTGCTCAACGACAGTAGCACAAAGCGCAAGTAAGGCATGCGGCCCACTCCATAGAAAATGCATGACGCCCAGCGAAGTCCGTAAATGTACTTGGACAGAAAAATCGAGAGTGGGCCGAAGTTAGTGGTCAACCTTTCCATGCGCGGCTTCGCGGCCCGGTAGAAACGAATGTCGCGTACGCCTTTGCGAAACTCGCGACCAGTCAGGTAAGCAATATTATCGCTGACCGAACCACCGAGGGTGCCGGCAAGCAGCACCCAGGCAAAACTGTGTTCGCCGAAAAAATAACTGTGGGCCAAAACGCCGGCAAGCAAGAGCGTGAGGTCTCCCTCGATCATCACCAGAAGGAAAACAGCGTAGAGACCATAACGACCAATAAGGTCGGAAAGAAAATCGAGGTGCATTTGTCCTTAGACAGTTGTCAGTGGTCAGTAGTTAGTTGTCAACATCGGAATGCCACTGAAGCAGTTCAGAGTACAACCTTCAGGTTGCCTTGCTGGAGCGAACGCAAGCTGAAGCTTGTACTCTGAACTTGGAGGTGACCTCTTCCAGCCAACGTTATATTGCGAATAACACCAACTGACTACACACCACTGACCACTGACCTATTTGGTTTCTTGCTGCGATGGTTTTACCACCAGCACGGGACACGGCGCATGGCGAACAATTGCTTCGGCAGTCGAGCCAAAAAGAATTCGCCCCAGTCCCGTACGCCCGTGTGATGAAACAACTATTAGGTCGACGGATCTTTCTTTTGCGACACGCACAATCTCAGAAGCAGCTTCACCATGAACAATCAACTCTTCCACTTCCAATCCCGCGCATTCTTCGCATTCTGCAAACTTAGGCAGTTCTCGTTCTGCCGAGTCCTCCAATTGATCACTGATATCGGCGAGCGGCAGTGGTTCAGTCATCCCAGAGTAGCCAACCGTTGGCACCATCGGCTCGATGACATGCACGCAGAGAATTGAAGCGCCAAAAGTGCGCGCCAGCGAGGCCGCGTAGGGGAGCGCATAGTTTCCGCATTCACTGAAATCCGTCGGCAGGAGTATTAAGCGGATGTTCATAATAGACTGGCCTTTGGGCTTAGGTCTTGGGTCTTTGAACTACGACGAACTGTCCTTCGAAGACCAAAGACCCAAGGCCAAAGACCGACGTGTAGTTTTGATTTTACACGCAGAATCACTCGTTTGACACCCCCGATACCCTCGATTATGCTTCG
>JBDUCB010000368.1:0-5848 GCA_040003695.1 bacterium | reverse complement strand
CATACCGGGGGTGACCTGTCCGTAGGTCGAGCCATAAAAAAGATAAACCATAGGTAAAGAATCAATAAAGATGCACCCACTGACATTCATAACGCTGAGTAAGAACGGCGATTCTTCCGACGAACTGAGGGATGCTTTAGCGGGTAGCGGACGCGCCCACTTGCTAGCGGATTGCCATAGCCTCGAACAGATGCTTGCCGATGTAAGCCGGCTGCAACCTTCGGCTGCGGTTATCACAGTTGGACCAGAGAATTCCGACAAAGAGTTCGCCCTGATCAAGCAACTTGCTTCAGCATGCCCAGCCACGGCAATCATTACCGCCGCGCGTGACGCCTCCCCGGCTTTAATTCTGGGCAGCATGCGTGCGGGAGCTCGCGAGTTTATCCAGCTCCCAATTATCGCCGAAGAATTCCGGACCGTTATTGATCGCGTTACGGAGTTTTGCGCTGATGGGCAAAAATCGGCGAGAAATAATGGAAGCGTCATTGCAGTTTTTTCAGGCAAGGGCGGCGCGGGCGTTTCGTTTTTTGGTACGAACCTGGCCGCGGCGATGGGTGTTCCTACGTTACTCGTAGACCTCAACCTGCAAGCGGGAGATGCCGCTTCCTTTCTCGGACTCGAGACGAAATACTCGGTTGCTGACTTCGTCCACAACCGAGCGCGACTGGACGATTCGCTAATGACGAGTCTGGTTACGCCGCACTCCACGAACCTCGCCCTGCTGGCTGCTCCGCTCGAAGCTCACGAGGCAGAGGACATCAAGCCACAGGATGTTTCTGAGATTCTGCATCTCCTGAAACACAGGTATGAATGCGTCGTGCTCGACCTGCCACATACTTTCGATCCTGTGACAGTAGCGGCTCTGGATCTCGCCGATGACATTCTATTGGTCTTGACGCTTGACATCCCCGGCATTCGCAGCACCAAACGCGCGCTTAAAGTGTTCGAACGTCTGGATTATCCTCGTGACAAAATCCATGTCGTCGTTAACCGCTGGAGCAAGCACATCGACGTGCAGTTGCAAAAAGTTGAAGCCCACTTGGGTGAGCAGCTCATTGGCTTTGTGCCAAACGATTATCGGAAGGTGATGGAGTCGATCAATCTGGGTCACCCTCTGGTGCAGGCGGATCCCTCCTCGAAAATAACGGCGGAAATTAAGCGGATTGCGGCGCTCGTCTCTGGTAACGGACACACCCTCAACGCGCCGCCTCGTAAGAAATTACTCGGAACGATGTTTGCCCGCCAAAGCTCAACTTCGCCGCTGGACCTTTCAAAGATGGTGGGGGAATCGTCATAGGTGATAGACAAGGTGGTTAGTTTCAGAAAGTTTCAAGGCGTGATGCTTGTCGGAAAACGTTAAAGGGCGAAAGTAACAAAGGAATATACATGGCTCTTCGAGAGAGATACATCAAGGACCCAAACGGAAACAGCGCGGCGGCTCCGGCTGAGGACGGCAACCAGATCTTTCAGGACATGAAGGCACGCCTTCATAGCGCAATCGTCACCCGCCTCGACTTAAACAAGCTCAGAACCTTGCCGCCGGAACGCGTTCATGGCGAGGTATCGCGGCTGGCCGAGGGTCTGTTGCAAGCGGAGAATTTGCCGCTTTCAACGTCAGATCGCGACCGCCTGGTCGGTGAAGTTCATCACGAACTCTTCGGGCTTGGTCCGCTTGAGACGCTACTTGCTGATCCAACGATCTCTGACATTCTGGTTAACTCTTATTCCAGTATCTACATTGAGCGGCGCGGCAAACTGGAAAAAACGAGCATTACTTTTAAGGACGACGAACACCTGCGACGGGTAATCGAACGAATCGTATCAACCGTCGGGCGCCGCATTGACGAGGCGCAACCCATGGTCGACGCTCGCCTGCCCGATGGCTCGCGTGTCAATGCCATCATTCCGCCACTCGCCATCGACGGAGCAGTCCTTTCCATCCGTCGCTTCGGCATCGATCCTTTGCGAATGCCGGCGCTGATTGAGAACGGTGCGCTTACGAAAGAGATCGCCATACTCTTTGAAATGTGCGTGCGTGCCCGGTTGAACATCATCATTTCGGGAGGGACCGGCGCAGGTAAAACTACTCTGTTGAACGCTATGTCTGCCTTTATTCCGGCTGATGAGCGCATTGTTACGATTGAAGATTCGGCAGAGTTGCAGATGCAACAGCCGCACGTCGTGCGTCTGGAGACGCGTCCTCCCAATATCGAAGGCCGTGGCGAGGTCACGCAGCGTGACCTAGTCCGCAACACGTTGCGCATGCGTCCTGACCGCATAGTCATTGGTGAGGTCCGCGGTGGCGAAGCCATCGACATGCTTCAGGCTATGAACACCGGTCATGACGGATCACTCACCACCATCCACGCCAACACCACCAGGGATGCACTCAGCCGGCTTGAAACGATGGTCCAGATGACCGGGATGAGACTCTCCGACCGGGCGATGCGGCAGCAGATTGCTTCGGCCGTTAACCTTGTAATTCAGGTGGCCCGTTTGACCGACGGCACGCGTCGCATCGTTTCTATCTCGGAGATTACCGGCATGGAAGGTGAAACGATAACGATGCAGGAGATCTTCCAATTCGAGCGCACGGGAGTTGATGGCACGGGTAAGGTCATCGGACGGTTCCGCACAACCGGAATTCGCCCGCGTTTTGCCGAACGGCTAAAGCAATATGGCATGCAATTGCCGGCGTTTTTCTAGGAGGTGCGCAAAAGATGTTGATTTCTACCATAATATTTCTCTTCTTCCTCTTTCTCACCTACGCACTGTTCCTGGTGGCAACGCGCAAGGTTGACGCTCGCGACCAGCGTCTGGAGCAACGGATAGCTGAGGCCTTGCAGGAATCAGAAGGTGGCTCCTTCCACCAGGCTATCCAGATTACGCGTGATGACTCGATCGGTGGCAACCCTCTCATCAACCGCCTATTGTCTTCACTCGATTTCGTCAAGAGAATGGATCTGATGATCAAGCAGGCCGATGTTCGCACTACGGTTAGCCGCCTGCTTGGATTCAGCGGCGTCGCCGCCCTGATGGCAGGTCTTGCAGCATCCACCGTTGTGAACTCCCTGTCTGCTTTCTTTTTAGCCCTGCTGGCGGGCGCGCTGCCAATCCTGCACGTTGCCCGTTTGCGCAAAAAGCGATTGCGCACCTTCAACGCCCAACTTCCAGATACGCTCGACCTGTTGAGCCGTTCGCTCTCCGTTGGTCATGCTTTCTCCGAATCGCTCAACCAGGTGGCGGCCGAGATGCCCGATCCGATTGCCGCTGAATTTCGGCTCACTTTCGAGGAGCAGAAACTGGGGCTTTCGATCAAAACGGCGCTCGACAGGTTGAGCGAACGCGTCCCGTTGCTCGACCTGAGGCTCTGCGTGACGGCGATGCATATTCAGAGGGAAACTGGCGGCAACCTCGCCGAAATTCTCGAGAAGGTATCGCATACCATTCGCGAGCGCTACAAAATCATGGAGGACTTTCGCACTATGACAACAGCTTCTCGGCTTTCGGGCTGGATTCTATGTGGCCTCCCCTTTGTGCTCGTGTTTGTCTTGACAGTCTTCAACCCCGACTACATGGCCGTGCTGATCCATGACCAACGAGGTCACTATGTAATCGCCTTTGCCATCGTATGGCAAACGTTCGGTATGTTGTTAATAAAGAAATTTCTAAGCATTAAAGTTTGAATCCTGGTCTTTAAGAAACTTCGCCCCAGGAAGGAATGATCCATCATGATGATCTTCATCGTCCTCCTAACGTTTGGTTGCATCGCTCTTGCAGTGATGAGCGTTTACTGGATAGTTGCGCGTCCCACCAGTGTCGTCAACGCCCAACTCGAAAGCGCAGATCCTGCGCTGGCCCTTCTCGAAAATAACCCCTTAACCACGATGACCACGCGGGCTGCCGAGCCGCTCAACCGTATGGTGCCAATCTCGGCAGTTGAAGCGGCAAAACTGCAAAAGCAGTTGCTGCACGCCGGGTACGCTTCGCCGGACGCGGCAATGGCATTCCGTGCCATCCAATTGCTCTTGATTGTGGCTCTTCCAACCATCGTAATTACTATTTGCTTGATGCTCGATCGCCCGCTGAATAGCTTTCTGGTATGGGGGGTGGTCGCGGCCGCGATTGGCTTTTACGTACCCCGCGTCGTGCTCCGCAGCAAGATCGCCAGCCGTCAGCAGCGCATAACCTGGGGACTTGCCGACGCACTGGATTTGATGGTCATCGCCGTGGAGGCTGGGTTGGGATTAAACGCGGCGCTCAATCGTGTGGGTGAAGAATTGAAGAACGTGCACCCCGATATGCATCACGAGTTTGATTTGGTCAATCTGGAAATCCGACTCGGACGAAGCCGCGAAGAGGCATTGCGGAACCTGACCGAAAGAACAGGAGTGGACGATATTCGTAGTTTTGTGGCACTCCTGATTCAGGCTGATCGTTTTGGTTCGTCAATCGGCAAGGCTGTGCGAGTGTTTGCCGATTCCCTGCGAACGAAGCGCCGCCAGCGCGCTGAACAGGCGTCAGCGAAAGCAGCATTAAAGCTGCTCATCCCTCTTACGGTCTTTCTGTTTCCGGTGATCATTGCCATGATTCTCGCACCTTCCGCCCTTAATCTGATCGATCTGTTTTCGAAGTGATGTGCGAGGAGCTTGTCACATGAAAGAAAGTTTTCCACATCTTAGCCATAGCAAGTCGGGAGATTCAGCGATGTTTAAACGACCACTAATAATTCTTTCAATGTTCGTCGCGTTGATCGTTGCCGTTGCGCCGCAGCAAACAGTTCACGGTATTCATTTCTCCGCGGTTCAACTCACAATTTTTAATAGGCTCATTTTGCCTAACGCAGTGTCATCAGACCCTGCTGAGAAACAGGACGCTGCGGGCAACCGGTTTCTTCGTGCCTTGAAAGCTCCCTTCAAGGCCATCGGGCGTCTGTTCGGCCGCGGCAAAAAGGACAATCACAAACTCGAGCGCCTGTCTGAAAAGGATATAAAAAACTTCGAAAGCTCACCGGCCGACCAAATCAGGGTCGCAACGGTGGCGCAAACACAGGCACTGGCAAATCCGGATGACAACCTACAGGGAAACGCCGCTGCTCACCTTGAGAAAGGCCAAATATTACTGGACAACGGACGTCTGAATGAAGCCATCGAGCAGCTCTCGATGGCTGCATCAATGGATCCAGCGCTGGCCGAGGCGCACAACTTGCTGGGCGTGGCTTATGACTCCAAAGGCCTTTCCCGTCTTGCCACGCGAGCTTTTGACATGGCACTCAAGCTGGATGGCAAGAGCGCGGAGACCCTAAACAACCTTGGATACCTGCTCTACAGAAACGGGGATTATCGCGGCGCTGCTGATCGCCTTAAGAAGGCGGCGAAGCTGGCACCTGATAATGCGCTCATCCTGAACAACCTGGCACTCGCGCAATCGCAATTGGGCAAGTTTGATGATGCCTACAAAAACTTTGCCCGCGCAGGTGGCGAAATTACCGGCCGACTAAATGTCGCCAACCAACTGGAAATCGCCGGGCGTTCAGAAGAAGCTTTAAAGCATTACGAGGCGGCAAGACTTAAAGCCCAACAGAGCGCCAGTCTCGGTACGCAAGAGATTACTGTCGTAGTAAAAGTTCAGAACGGACGCATCACCTTTGCCTCAGTGAAGAACCATCGCCCGGGCATGGAAGCTTATGAAGCCTCAGCGCTTCGCCTGGTGCGGGAGCGCCAGTTTCCGGCTAACAAGAACGGGCAGAACTCTATTGTTGTACGCATTAGTCCGCTTCCCGTTTCTTAGTAGCACCACGAGAGTACCCGACTGGAAAGCTTGTCTGAACGCTTTTTTAAGGGACTTG
>JBDUCB010000081.1:0-19842 GCA_040003695.1 bacterium | reverse complement strand
AATCGCGGAATGCTCGCGTCGCGTAGCGACGCTTGAACTGGTGCAACTTTCGACCGTCGCTACGCGACTGATATTAACGTTCGAATTAAACCCCGGCGTTGAAACGCCGGGTTAAACTCGACTGACGTTACGCGCCGAAAACAGCGTAATCAAGACTTCCTATTCTTCGTTTTCGTCTGTCTCGCCGCCAGTGAGTGGTGTCGTGTCTTCACCAAAGAAAGCCGCGTAGAGTTCTTTCGCGCGATCAAAGTCTCGTTCGTCTACAAGAATAATTGAACCCGGCGAGGTGCTCGATAGCAACGGCGAGAAAGCATCGGCGCCGCCGGATTGAACAACCGAGCGAATGCCATTCTTGGTAAAGATGTCGTTTACCATCTCGGCTTCGGCCGGCGATCCAAGATTGTGCAGCGGCACAAACCTCGCTTCACTGCTGTCGTGAGCAGCGTTGGCAGGCGTCAGACGAGCAACCAGCTCCGAATTGTCGTCGGGACAACGCATGATGCCAGGTTCGTATTCAGATTCGCAAACAGGACAGAACATAGGAACCTCGTGACGAGTGATAAGTGAAAAGTAAAGATAAACCTTTAATCGCTGCTTGTCACTTTTCACCTTTCACTTTTCACTCTTCACTTTTCACCCGCTCAAAAGGAATCTCTTCGAAGTGCGTCATACGCTTGAACGCACTAAAGCGGTCGTTAATTTCCGCCTGCGTCAAGCGCCGCACCCGCGCAGTGCCAAATTCTTCGACGTTGAAAGACGCCATCACCGATCCAAAGATCATCGCGCGACGCATGGCCGCTTCATCGAGCTTGTCCTGGCTCGCTAAGTAACCCATAAAACCACCGGCAAAAGTGTCGCCCGCACCCGTAGGATCGAAAACAGATTCGAGTGGATACGCGGGTATTGCGAAATAACTGTCCCCGGTAAATAGTGCCGCGCCATATTCGCCACGCTTAACAATTAAAGCTTTCGGTCCCCACGAAAGAATTGTGCGCGCGGCTTTGATGAGATTTGGTATCTCAGTCAACTGGCGCGCTTCCGCATCGTTGATGATGACTACGTCAACGCCTTTGATAGTGCGTAGAAGCGATTCGCGCGTGTTCTCGATCCAAAGATTCATCGTATCGAGCGCCACCAATTCGGCATTAGGGACTTGTTCGCGGACCTCGCGCTGCAAATCCGGCTGGATGTTACCCAGAAACACCAAACGCGACTGCTTCGAACGTTCAGAAAGTTTTGGTTTAAACTCCGCAAAGACGTTCAATTGAGTATCGAGCGTGTGCGCTACGTTCAAGTCGTAATCGTAGCGTCCAAACCAGCGAAACGTCTTGCCGTCCGGAATCTTTTCCAGGTCAGTGGTGTCGATTGAATGCGTGGCAAATACAATTGCGTCGTCATCGCCAAAATCGCCACCTACGACGCCGACGATCCGCACGTCGGTAAAGTAACTTGCGGAAATTGAGAAGTGTGAAGCCGAGCCGCCCAGCATTTTTTCACACTTGCCGAACGGAGTTTCTACTGCATCAAATGCAACTGAACCAACTACTAGAAGAGACATAAGTTTGGGTGTTGGGCGTCGGGTGTCGGGTGTCGGGTGTCGGGTGTCGGGTGTCGGGTGTCGGGTTTCGGGTTTCGGGTTTCGGGTTTCGGATTTCAGGTTTCGGGCCTGCGCTGCTTTCTGCCTACTGCCTACTGCGCCGGTTTTTCTATTGGACCACCCAACGCTTGCAAATCAGCTTCTGCCTGTTTCGCAAAAGGGCTGTTGGGATGCTCAGCCACGAGGCGCGAAAGATAAACACGAGCGTCCAGGCGCAACTGCTCGGGAGTCTTCTCTTTGGTTTTTTGTTTGCCCCGATTCTCAGCCAGGCGCAGGCTGCTTTCGCCAGCGATGAAAAGCACTTCATCCATCTGCGCGAAATTCGGATTGCCGGCGTCGATTTCCTCGCAACGCTTGATGGCGGCGACGTATGCCTTTTTCAACTTGAAGTAATGGCGCGCAACTTCAAGGTTATGCAGCGAATCCTTTTCAAGATCTTCATCGCGAACGGTTGATGGGTCAGGGCCCGTCTTCACCGCACCTTGTGCATAGGAAGGCGAGATTTGCAGGCTGAGAGCCGCGACGACCACAAATACTATTAAGACTTTTTTCATAACTTATCTCTCAAAACGGGCGGGCGGCGCCCGCCTCTAAACAATCGTTGGGTGATACTTAATGCCTCTAAATCGTTGGATGCAAAATTTCGAGCCAACTACTAGGACAAATTGATCCTCATGTTGTTTACTCTGCGCTCCTCCGACTTCTTGTGTCCATTGCGGTGAAACGCTCAACGGAAACCGCAAAGTTCGCTAAAGGAAGACGCAAAGTCACGCAAAGCGAATGCAGCTTTCGATTGTTGGTGGCGCCATGACCAGACAATTTCACTCAAGAGCATATTTCTTGACGATCATATCCAGCTTCTGCCTTGTCTCTGCCGGCCACAGATGCGGCGCTGTGAAGATTGCGTTCTTCAAAGCCGAACCACACCTGCAGTTTCGTTCCGAACCTGTCAGGCGTTTGACCGCTTCCTTCATGATGAGTTGAGCATTACGGACGTTCTTATTCAAATATTCAACGACGATATCGATGGTCACATCATCATGGCCGGGATGCCAGCAATCGTAATCAGTCACCAGCGCCAGTGTGGCGTAGCAAATCTCGGCTTCGCGTGCGAGCTTGGCTTCCTGCAAATTCGTCATCCCGATGACGTCCATGCCCCACGAGCGGTAAACCTCGGATTCGGCTTTGGTGGAAAACGCGGGGCCTTCCATGCACAAATACGCTCCGCCGCGATGTATCTTAACTTCGGTAACTTTGCACGCCTCTTCCAGCACGTCGCCCAATTCGCCGCAGACGGGATGCGCGAAAGTCACATGCGCCACAATACCTTCGCCAAAAAATGTCGACTCACGCGCGCGTGCCCGCGTGCGATCAAAAAATTGATCCGGAATGACCATGTCGAGTGGAGCATACTGTTCCTGTAACGAACCCACGGCGGACGCCGACAGTATTCGCTCTATACCGAGTTGCTTCATTGCATAGATATTGGCGCGATAAGGAACTTCGGTTGGCGTGAAACTATGTCCCCGTCCGTGTCGCGGCAGAAAGGCAACACGTTCGCCTTCAAGCGTGCCGACGATGAACGCGTCGGACGGTTTACCAAACGGCGTGTCCAGCTCGACCTCTTCAACTTCGAGCAGCTCCGGCATTTGGTATAACCCACTGCCACCAATAATTCCAATTTTCGCTGTGGTCATATCACTATGAAGTTAACTACGACATGCCCCGTCATGAGTAGTGGCCCGACTTGAGTTTCTCTGTGCGGCCTTTATGTTTCTCTGTGGTGAATGAATGTTAAGGAAGACTCACCACAGAGGCACAGAGGTTGCACAGAGAACCACAATTAAGAAACTACTTTCTTCATTTGCACTTACTCATGGCGTCTTTGACGCTATCTTCCAATTGACCGGCCTTTTGCTTCATCAGCAATTGCTCCAACGGTTCCATCCTAACCTTGGGATTGACCTTCTTAATATTTTTGTAGGCTTTGAGCGCACCCTTTGCTCCCGCGAGATTCTCTAAGTACTCATCGTTGGCCTGTTTCGGATGCTCAATGACAAACTTAGCCGCGGAAAAAGTAAATTGGCTGGCGATGTTAGGTTGGTATTCGCCCTCAAGCTTTGCATCACCGAGCACGCTGGTACAAATGGCAAACGTGATATCCGGAACCTCAATTATCCATCGTAGTAATTCACCGCTTAGAGCCTTGGCGTTCTTATTAAGTGGATCGTTCTCGAGCAGCGTTGCGATTTCAACGGCACGTTTCCGCTCTTCAGAAGTCGACGGTCCCCGCTTTTGCGCAAAGTTAGTCTTCGCTGTGAACCCCAGGGCGAGGCCCATGACGATTACCACCACTTTCTTAATCATGGCTTCGGGTTTCTTTAGATCTTAACGCCAATGGCTCGCAGCTTTCCCTTATCTTCGATCAGGTTGCACAGCGGCTCATCCGGATCGTGATAGAACAAGCAGGCCCAACCTTCCCGCGCCGCCTGCGGCAACAATTTCTTTTTTGCTTCCAGGGTTTCCAGCGGGAAAAGATCGTATCCCATGATCCACGGATATGGCACATGTGCCCTCATGGGAACCAAATCCGCAAACCCAAACATTGTTTGCCCGCGGCTTTGCAAACGCCAGCACTGCATTGAACGATTATGACCGGGATATGTTTCCATGCGCAGACCGGGAACGACTTCATACTCAGCTTCCTTTGTTTGTAGTTGACCGCTTTCAATCAACGGCTGCCAGTTATCTGGGAAATAGCTGGCACGGTCCCTCTCGCTCGGCGCTTGTGCATGTTCCAACTCGTTCCTGGAAACAAAGTAACGGGCGTTAGGAAAACTCGGCTCCGGTTTCCCTTCACCATTCACTGAAGTATTTCCACCGGCGTGATCAAAATGCAGGTGCGTGTTCACGACGATAGAGATGTCTTCCGGCGCAACGCCGGCAATTGCGCGCAATGATTCGGGCAGTGTGCGCTCGCGCGCAATGCCGTACATCTCTTTGTGTTTCGCCGTCCATTTGTCGCCAATACCGCTTTCGATCAATATCCGTTCGCCTGCGCTTTCAATTAACACGCAGTTCATGTTCATGCGAATGCGGTTCTGTTCATCGGGTGGACACACTTGGGACCACAACGCGCGCGGCACGACGCCGAACATCGCGCCGCCATCCAGACGAAACTCTGTGTCTGGAATGATTTCCACCCGACAATCGCCAAATTGCATGGATACCCTTATTCGCAGCCTTCATGTCTAACGCTGCTTAGGCTCATTTTTCTTCTGAGTTTCACCCGCTTTTGGTTTTGGAGCTGCCTGCGGCTCCACCGGTTGCGGTTGAGTTTCGCCCGGATTAAATCCCGGCGGCCCTTGTTGGGGTTGCGGCTCAGGCATCTTCACCGAAAAATTTTCGGCGACAGTGACGTGAGAACGAGCAACGATCTCGTCCAAAACTTTCTTTTGCTTTTCCTGCGCGACGGCAGCCTTTGCCTTGTCCCGACCGCTTTGCGGTGGCGCAAAAGGATTATCTGATGGCCCGCTTTCGCCAATCAGAATGTGCCGCGCATGCACCTGCTCATCAGGCTTGCCATCTTTCGTTTCGGTCTTGTGCTCTTCAAGTTTGATGATGTGATAACCAAACTTGGTCTGGACGATGTCGCTTACCTGGCCCGGCTGCAGCGCGAAGGCTGCCTGCTCAAATTCGGGCACCATCTGGCCGTGGCTAAACCAGCCCAGATCGCCACCCTTGTCTTTGCTACCAGGATCGGTTGAAAACTCCTTCGCCAGTTTTGCAAAGTCTTCACCCCCACGCGCCCGCTTCAAAACTTCTTCTGCTTTCGAACGATTCTGCTTAACGTCAAGCTCCGGATGCTGAGCGATGTAGGCATCAACCTCTGGGTCGGTTGCTTTCATCTTGTCGGCCAACTGTTCCTGCGCGTAGGTTTGCGCCAGGATGCGCGCCTGCTCCAGCCTTATTTGCAAATCGACGGCGCGTTGCTTGTCAATCCCCGCGGCAATGGCTTTGTTTTCACCAATCAGCACTTGGCCGAGTTGGCGTTTCACCTGCTTCATTTGCTCTTCCGGAATTTGACCGCCGGCGAGTTGAGGATTTTTTGCTTTGGCGTCGCTGATGAAAAGATCAAACTTCGCCTGGTTCGCAGGCTGTTTGAAAAACTCTTCAACTTCCTGATCGGAAATGTTTGGGCCAGCCTCACCGGCGCCCTGCGATTTAAAATAGTTTTCGGCGATGACGACTGACCTGACGAGATCCAGTTGCCGTTTCACTTGCGGTTTGTTGCCTATGCCCTTTGCGCGTGCTTCCTCGGCAACGGCCAACAGCTTGCGCAGGTCGTCAGCAAAATCTTTTCTTGCGTTTGCGTCTGACGCCAGCCGCGTACGAAATTGCGGCGACTGCTGTTCGGCAATTAGCGACATGTCTTCGGCGGAAAGGTTCAGCGATTCCGAGCGTCTCGCCTTCACCTGCCAAACGATAAGGGCCAATGCAAACACGACGGCAACGCCAGCCGCGATCCAGGCTTTAGTAGTTGAGGTCAAAACAATATTCCTTTCTAAATCAAATCCCGATGCTCTACTAACTCTAACAACACGCCATTGGCCGCCGAAGGATGTATGAATGCAACCAGGCAACCGTTGGCGCCAACCCGTGGAGTTTCATCAATCAAGCGCGCGCCTTTTGCCTTCAATTCTTTAAGCGCTGCGCGAATGTTCGTCACGCGGATTGCGATGTGATGAATGCCAGGCCCGCGCTTTTGCAAAAACTTTCCCACCGGCGAATCCTCGCTCAACGGCTCAAGCAACTCAATGTGCGTTTCACCAATCGGCAGCATGGCCACACGCACTCCTTGTTCGGCGACTTCATCTGTCGACTCCACCGACAAACCCAGCGCATCACGCCAAACAGACAGCGCCTCCTGCAGTTGAGGAGTCGCGATACCGATGTGATCGACTTTCATTCTAATTGGTCAGTTGTCAGTGGTCAGTAGTAGTTGCTTTGCAACTGACACTTGACTACTAACTACTGACGGCCTTCCATCATCTCTTCCACCGCAGAATAAGGGTCGCGCTGGCGGCTCGCAACCTCGCCGGCCAATTCGTCGAGTTTCTCCGATGCAGAAGCCGACTCAAGCGTTTGCGAAACCAGACGTTCGCGCAGCAACTCCAAAATTCTCCAACGCGCAATTGCGCGCCGCCTGCCGTCGCCGGACTTAGTCCGCAGATGAAACTCACGGTAGTGTTCAATCGACTCAGCCAATTCCTCAACGCCAGCGCCTTCAGTGGCTATCGTCCTAACAATTGGGGGCTGCCAGGCGTCATCACGCTCCGCGAGCGATAACAATGCTTGCAGTTCCTTTTCAGTGGAATTAACCCCGTCGCGATCGGCTTTGTTAATAACAAAGATGTCGCCGATTTCCATGATGCCCGCCTTGATCGCCTGAATGTCGTCACCCATTCCTGGCACCAACACAACCACTGAAAGATCCGCGGCCTTCACTACCTCGACTTCGTCCTGGCCCACGCCAACTGTCTCAATGATGATCTTGCCGTAACCAGCCGCATCGAGAATTGAGACTGCATCCACTGTCGTGCGCGCCAGTCCGCCAAGATTGCCGCGCGTAGCCATGGATCGAATGAAGACGCCGCTATCCAGCCCCAGCGTTTGCATGCGAATGCGATCCCCGAGAATCGCACCGCCGGAAAATGGGCTCGAGGGATCTACCGCAACAATGCCTACGCGTTCGCCGTGCTGCCGGTAGTACAATGCGAGCTTATCAACCAGCGACGACTTTCCAGCTCCGGGCGCTCCTGTGATTCCGATTATCAGGCCGCGGCCTGTCAGCGGAAAAATCTGCTTCATTAGTTCCGACGCATCTTTTGAAAGATCTTCTACTTTTGAAATCGCGCGGGCCACTGCACGCGCGTCGCCGGTCGCGATCCGATCGATTAGTGACTTCGTGTTTGCTGAAGCGTCCATCGAACCATGCCGACTATGCATAACAGCTATCACAACTGCTGCAGTATCTCGCGCGCAATGATCAGGCGTTGAATCTCCGAAGTACCTTCGCCGATCGTGCACAACTTCGAATCGCGCCAGAATTTCTCCGGCGGATAATCCTTGGTGTAGCCATAGCCGCCATGCACCTGAATCGCCTCTTCGCAAACGTTTACGCTAATTTCCGAAGCGAACAGTTTAGCCATCGACGATTCCTTCGTCACTTTGCGTTTAGCGTCTTTGAGCCAGGCCGCGCGATACATCAACAAACGGGCTGCGTCGATCTGCATTGCCATGTTTGCCAACTTAAACTGAATCGCCTGGAACTCTGCGATAGGCTTACCAAACTGATGCCGCTCTTTTGCATAGTGCACGGCGGATTCGTAGGCGCCCTGGGCTATGCCGACCGCAAGCGCGGCGATTGAAATGCGCCCACCGTCGAGAACTTCCATTGCATTTGCGAAACCCTGGCCCTCGTCCCCCAGACGGTTTTCGTCAGACACGTAACAATCCTCAAAAACAACGCTGGCCGTTTCCGACGCGCGCAAGCCAAGCTTGTTCTCTTTTTTTGCCGGAGAAAAGCCCGCCATTCCCTTTTCAAAAATAAAAGCTGAAATGCCCTTGCTACGTTTCTCCCGATTGGTGACTGCCATCGCCACGCAGGTGTCCGCATGAATCGCATGAGTGATGAAATTCTTCGAGCCGTTAACAATCCAACCATCATCTTTGCGCACGGCAGTGGACCGCGTTCCGGACGCGTCCGATCCGGCACTTGGCTCGGTCAATCCCCATGCGCCGAGATGCTTGCCGGTTGCCAGCGGGACCAGGAACCTTTGCTTTTGCGCTTCAGTGCCAAACTGATAAATGTGATTTCCGCAAAGCGAGTTGTGCGCCGCCACTGAGATACCAACTGAGCCATCGACGCGCGAAAGTTCTTCGATGATCGTCGCGTATTCGATATAACCCATGCCGGCGCCGCCGTATTCTTCAGGAAACAAAACTCCAGTCAGTCCAAGTTCCGCCAGTTTCGGTTGCAGCTCGATGGGAAAATGCTGCGCTTCGTCCCACTCCATTACGTGAGGCGCGATTTCAGCTTCCGCAAACTCGCGGACGCTGGTCTTAATCTGCTGCTGTTCTTCGCTTAATTCGAAATGCATTTCGCCTCGGGTTTTTCAAACGGTAGACGCGACAAAGGCATCCCCGCCTGTACGATCACAGGCAAGAATGCCTGTCAAAAATCAATAATTCCGCGCTAACTTCGCTTTATTCTACCTTATTGCCGCGAGGAAACGTGACTGGCCGCGCGCGTCCTCGGCCTGCTCTTCGATTTAGGTCCTGTCGTAATCGCGTTGACTTCATCTTCGGAAAGCTTGCGCCACGTGCCGGGCTTCAATTTATCATCACGCAGGGGTCCGATTTGAGAGCGGCGCAACTTCAGTACCGAGTGACCAATGAGATCAAACATGCGTCGTATCTGCTGGTTCTTTCCCTCGTGTAACACAATTTCGAACCAGGAGTTCGTCTGCGTCTCGTAAACTCGTTTGATTTTTGCCGGCGCCGTGCGCGTCCCATCTTCAAGCGTCACACCGCGTCGCAGGCGTTCAATCGCCTGTTCGCTGGGCACGCCCTTTACTTTCGCCTCGTAAATCTTCTGGACCTTATTGCGCGCCGAAGTAATGAAATTTGTAAACTCTCCATCGTTGGTTAACAGCAGCAACCCCTCGGTATTGAAATCCAAACGACCGACCGGGTAAATACGACCAAGCGATTCGGGTAAAAACTGAAGCACCGTCGGCCGATCTTCCGGATCGCTTACGCTTGAGAGGCACCCTTTTGGTTTATTCAACAGCACATGGACGAGCGCGCGCTTCTCGAGCTTGGGATTGATTAGCTTCCCACGCACCTTGATGTGATCGTTTTCGGGATCGGCTTTCGTTCCGAGTTGCGTTACGACCTTGCCGTTGACCGTCACTTCGCCCGCCGTAATTAGTTCTTCAGCATGACGCCGCGACGCGATTCCGGCATTGGCGATTAATTTTTGAAGTCGCTCTTGCATGTTCAAAAGTCAGCAGACGGCAGCAGCACTCGGCAGGAAAAACCCGCTCCCGGCTCCTGCCTCCTGCTCCTGCCTCCTGCTCCTGCCGACTGCTCCTGCCTCCCGCCCCGGCCGACTGCTTCCTGGCTAGCCGCCGCCTGCCAGATCCTGAAAATCTTCCATACTGGGAAGCTCGGAAAGATCTTTCAAACCAAACTGCATCAGAAACTCTTTTGACGTTCCATACATCATCGGCCTGCCGACGGTATCCTTGCGGCCCTTCGCCACAATCAATTTTTTGTCGAGCAGCGTCTTGATCGACGATGGGGACTGTACGCCGCGAATCTCGAGGATTTCCGGAACAGTGACCGGTTGCTTATACGCAATCACCGCCAGCGTTTCGAGCGACGCAATTGAAAGCTTGGCGCTGGGGCGCGACCGCAGGAACGCGCGCACGTGTTCGTGATACTCAGGCCTCGTCGCAAATTGCCAACCGCCCGCGACTTCCCGTAATTGCAAACCACCGTTGCGCCCGTTGAACTCCTGTGAAAGTTCTGCTAGCGCTCCGTCGACTACGCTACGGTCTTCGCGAAGCAGCTCGGCGATTGTCTTCGGGCTTATCGGCTCTTCGGAAACGAAGATCAACGCCTCGATAACTCCCAGGCGCTCGGCAGAGTTCTGCACCTGATACGTCGTGCCCTCGTCAGTTGCATCCTGAACTTCCGCCGCGGTGGATTCGGCTGCGACCATTGCCTCGAGTTCCCGGGCGGCTTCTTCGTTCAACGCGACCTGGTCAACCGGCTGATCTGTTTGAATGTCAGTGCTCTCTTCGCTCATCTTTATTTCCAAAACGACCACCACACTCGGGTTGCACGTGGGGGCCTGCGGTTAACTTGCAACCTTGGCGACGATATCGCCGAAGGTCTCTTCTTGCATTAACTTGATCTCCGTGGTGCGCACCAGTTCCAGCACCGACAGAAAAGCAACTACTAACTCGTGTCGCGACTGTGCGCGCTCGAAGAACACTCGCAGATTCAGTTCGCCGGCAGACATTACCATGTTTCGCAGTCGCTCAATCATCTCCGTCATGGAGATTTCTTCGCGTTCGATTTCCAGCAGCACTTCTTCTTTGTGTCGCGCCAGAATCTCCTGAAAAACTTTTAGCAGATCAAACAACCCCACCGAAACTTCCGGATTGTTCTTATCAGTTTCGATTTCCGCGCGTTTGAAAACCGCGCGCTCGACTGTGGCGCGCGACCAAAGGATTTGCGCAGCCGCTTTGTATTTCTGGTACTCAAGCAGTTGATCAACTAGATCCTTGCGTGGATCTTCTTCCTCTTCCGGCGTAGCAAAAGGATCGCGCGGCAAAAGCATGCGCGTCTTGAGTTCGATCAAAGTCGCTGCCATCACCAGGAAATCTCCGGCAACCGCGATATCCAAGCCCTGCATTACGCGTAGGTAACGCAGATACTCGTCCGCGATACGCGCTACCGGAATGTCATAAATGTTGACTTGTTCCTGGCGGATTAAGTGCAGTAACAAATCCAACGGGCCGTCAAAATCGCCCATGACAATCTTCAGATCGTCGGTCGTGTGGTCAGCGACGATCTCCGGAGATGATCCCGTTACGCTTATCGGTCCGCCGGTCTCTTCCTGCGCCGGTTGGGCGGCTGTTCCTTCTCGCGTTTCGTCCATTAATTTCTTGCCAACAATTCTTTAGCGCCGGAAACTCCCAGACGTGCCATTACCGTTTCCAACGTCGCTTGCGCAATTCCCTGCGCTTTGTGCTTGCCCTGATCCAGAATTGCGCCTAATTCGTTATCGCTGATCGACTCAACTTTTTCGCGCAGCGGCCGCAAAAACTCGATCGTGACATCCGCTAACTCCTGCTTGAGAGCCGCATAACCCTTGTTTGCAAAATGCGATTCGATCTCCTCGGGAGCCTGGCTCGTCAGCAATTGAAAGATCGTCAACAGATTGGTGATCGCCGGACGCGCGGCATCGAAGCGAATTTCAGTGCCTGAGTCGGTCACCGCACGTTTGAATTTTCGTTGAATGCTGTCTGCATCGTCCAGCAGCACAACGCAGCCGGCCGCATCGACATCGGATTTTGACATCTTCCTCGTCGGATCCGATAGCGACATTATGCGCGCGCCGAACTTGGGAATATAGGGCTCAGGAACGCGAAAAGTATCACCGTAATCTCGGTTGAAACGAATCGCGAGGTCACGCGTCAGCTCGAGATGCTGCTTCTGATCTTCACCGACGGGCACCAGATCAGTTTCATATAGCAGAATGTCAGCCGCCATCAGCACTGGATAGTCAAAGATTCCTACGCCGACGTTCTCACTTTGTTTGCGCGCTTTGTCTTTAAACTGCGTCATGCGCTCAAGCTGGGACATTCGCGCAACGCAATTAAGCACCCAGGTCAGTTCAGTGTGTTCGGCAACGTCGGACTGCACAAAGATTGTCGAGAGACTTGGGTCAATCCCGACCGCGATATAAATTCGTGCCAACTCGCAGGTTTTTTCTGCCAAGAGTTTGGGATCCTGGCGAGCGGTAATCGCGTGCAGGTTGACGATGCAGAAAAAGCTTTCGTACTCATGCTGCAACGCCACCCAGTTGCGCAACGCGCCGAGATAGTTTCCTAGATGAATGTTGCCGGTGGGCTGTGCGCCGCTAAAAATTCTTTTCATGGCCTGCTACCGATAAACACCAGCCCCCACGCCAACGGCATAACGAATCTAAAGATCACACCCAGCACGCCCGTAAAAACCGCGATGAACAATAAGATAAAACCAAACCTCTCCAGTGTCTCTATGCCCGATTCGAAGCTGGGAGGCAGGATGCTGGCCAACACTTTGCTTCCATCAAGTGGAGGAATTGGCAAAAGATTGAATACCCCCAGCGCGACGTTAAGAATGAAGAAAACGATTAACAACTCGATGGCGCCGTTCGCAATCGTCGAACCAGCGTTGACGAGACCGAGGCTATCGTCAACTACGCCGGTTGTATACAACACTCTAATAATGAGCCCAGCGATGAATGCGATGATGAAGTTGCTGATAGCGCCCGCCGCCGATACCCAAAAATTGGCGACGCGTTTATTACGCCACTTCAGCGGATTAACAGGCGTCGGCTTGGCCCACCCGATGAGTGGCGCGCCGGTGAAAAAAGCGATCGCCGGAAAGAGTAAGGTGCCGATCGGATCGACGTGCGAAACCGGGTTCAGGCTAATGCGTCCCTGCAAGCGCGCAAGGTCGTCGCCAAATCTATTCGACATCCAGGCATGCGCCGACTCATGAACTGATAACGAAAAAATGAGCGCCACCATGTAGAGGATGAATTGTTGAATGCTGCTGTTGATGTTGCCCATTTAGGAGGTCGGCGCGTCAGAAAAAAACAAGTTGTTCACACTAACATGGCCCCTAAGACGTGTCAAAAACTTGAATTCTTGCGATTCTAATCTGTTTTACTAACTACCTTCCCAGTGCAATGCTATAAACCGAATCAGTCGACGCTACCACCAGGTCGCCCTTAGAACTGAACGCAAGGCCGACCAGATTCATGCCCGCCAAAAACAGCCCGGCATCTTTTCCATCGGGACTGATCTTTACGATCCCACGCCGGCCGCGCAATGAAGCCGCAACCAGAAGGTTTCCGTCTTGATCAAAAGCCAGACCTTGTGGTCTGCCTAATCCTTTGTAGAACGTACTGAGTGAACCGTCGGGAGCGACGCGCATTATCGAATCAAAACTCGCAACAGTTGGGCCAGCGACGTACAAAGCATTGTCTGGGCCAACAGCCAGGTGGTAAGCGGAAACAGATGGCTCGAGTTGAACCCACGCAGTCTCTTCACCAATACCGTTGACTTTGTAAATCGTGCCGGTGCGATCGCCGACGTACATCGTGTCATCCCGATCGAATGCAATCCCGGTCGCCACGCCCAGGCCGTGCGCAAAAGGTACCGCCTCTTTGAATGGAGTAATGCGATAGACAGTGCCGTCCATGCGACTGCTGACAAACATCTGACCGCGACTGTCGAAAGCAATTGCGGTAGGATTCGTTATGTCTCCGGAAAATTCCGTTAGCTCGCCGTTAACATCAATGCGAAAGAGGGTGACGGGCAGTTGTTCACCGCGCGAACCGGAACGTGTGACAAAAAGCGCACCATCATCTGGATCGAATGCCGGGTTCGTTACCGGATGGAGATCCTCGGCCAGTCGACGACCAACGATTAGGCTCGCCTCCGCGCTATTGGTTCCACGGCTTTCCACGCTCACTGCCACCTGGCCGCTTTGCTTGACCTCAGGAACGATTGCCAGCGCGCGACGGGGAGAAAGGGCCACCAGGGGAGCGCGTCGTTTCCCGAACCAGACAGCGCACAGCGTCGGATCGCTCGTGTCGAAATCAGCGCAGTCAACCGCCACTTCTCCACTGGGAATTGCAAGGGGCGGATCGACCTTAAGAATTCTTGGCGCTTTGCTCATTTATCTGTGTTGAGACTCGAACGTGGCACTCTGCGCAATCAATCGAAGAGCTAATTTGCTAAAGAACTTTCATCATACGACGCACGCTGAACACTGTCTAATCGGTAAAGTTTTCTGTTACTTCAGGCAAAAGAGCCTTGCCTTGCACTGGTCTACGATGTGTTATAATCGGGTCTCGCACGTTGACTCCAGGCGCGGCTTTCCAGAGTTCCAAGGCGCTCAGCGTGCTCGTAACTGAATCGTAATGCTCAAGCGAATAAGCGAAGCGATATCGCAGAGCAACATCAAGAATAATTCTCAGGCGTCGGAAACCCACTGCTCGCTGCACTCCCGCTGTAACTTCACCCCGAACACAAACAGAAAATGGCACGCTGCTGATTGCATTAGTCAGTTATTTGTCTGCGCAACTATATTTGTAACAGAGGAAGGAAAGACCGATTAAGGACCTACTCGGAAACACTGCGGGCCTTAAGCCGAATCAGCTTCGGCGAATTGCGAAGTTGTATACACGGCGCCTGACTCCGAATCAGATTGTGACGCCTGAATTTGCGCGGCAACTGGCGGAACTGTCGCATGAAACCCGCCGGCAGATTGGCGTGCTTGTAGATCGCGCGGGCCATGTGGAATATGTAATGGTCGGTGACAATCGCAGCATCGAGTTGCCGGATTTCAAACGTATCCGCGTAGCTGTCGATCGTTTCCGTGGACTGCGTTGCCTACACACACATTTGCGCGGCGAAGGCTTAACACAAGACGATCTAACAGACCTCGCATTGCTGCGGCTTGATTTAATGGTAGCGATCGACGTCAACCAGATTAGTGGTCTGCCAGGACTAATTAATGCCGCTCACCTATTGCCACTTACTGCCGATAGATTACACAGCACGGCCGGCGAGTCTTATGCATTCCTTCCAAAAGTAATTGCCTCGCAACTGGATGTCGATTTTCTCGCAATGATCGAATCGCTTGAAGAGGAGATGGCCCGCAATCGAAACGCGACGCGCCAGGCGAGGGTTAAAGATCGCACCATCCTCGTAGGCGTAACCACCGGTCCGCTAAGCGACGCTGAAGAGTCAATGGCAGAACTAGATGAGTTGGCAACTTCCGCAGGCATGGTGGTACAGGACAAGGTCATTCAACGACGACAGGCGATTGATCCACGCACAGTGCTTGGTCGCGGAAAGCTCCAGGAACTGCTTATTCGTTCGCTGCAACTGGGGGCGGACATGTTGGTGTTCGATCGAGAATTGACGCCGGCTCAAGTAAGATCGTTATCGGAAACCACCGACCTGAAAATTCTGGATCGCTCGCAACTGATTCTGGACATTTTCGCGCAGCGGGCACAATCGCACGAGGGGCGCATCCAGGTCGAGCTGGCCCAGCTAAAATATCTTTTGCCCAGACTAATAGCCGGTCAGGATTCGGCATTCTCGCGACTCGCGGGCGGCATCGGGGGGCGCGGTCCGGGGGAAACAAAACTCGAAACAGATCGCCGGCGCGTTCGCGATCGCATTAACCGGCTCGAGAAGGAAATTGAACTGCAACGGCGCCGGCGGCATGAACGGAGAAAAGTTCGCACCAGGAACGAACTTCCGGTTGTGTCGATTGTCGGCTATACCAACGCCGGAAAGTCGACGCTCCTGAACGCGCTAACCAATAGCGAAGTGCGCTCTGAGCAGCGAATGTTTGCGACTCTCGATCCCACTTCACGCCGGCTTAGGCTACCTCGAGAGCAGGAAATCATCGTTAACGACACGGTCGGTTTCATTCGCGATCTGCCGCCCGGGTTGCTTTCCGCATTTCGTTCGACGTTGGAAGAAATCCTTGATAGTCGCTTGTTGCTTCACCTTATCGATGCATCAAACTCTCGCTGGCCTCAACAAGTTCAGTCGGTCGAAAGAATTCTGCAGGAACTTAAACTCACCGAAATTCCGTCATTACTGGTTTTGAATAAGTCCGATCTGGTGACGCCTGAAATGCTCGCGGGGATCTCGCGTCAACTGGCAGAAAGCACACGACCTGTTATCTCCATTACTGCCACCGACCGCCAAACTCTGCGGCCGCTGCTTGAGAAAATCGGCGAGATGCTTTCGCGTGATATCGGTTTATCGCCGCACAATGAACAGTTTGATGCGGAGCCCCTGACGCGCATCGCCTAAAGAACAATGGCCCGACGCCCTCGATTCACAACTCCCTTTACTCGCGCGCGCGATCTTCTTGCGGAATACGTGATGCGCCCGCTACACCTATTCAAACCAAGAACACGTTTCCTAATTGGCTTTGGCGTGCTCGTTCTCATTACAACGCCTCTGCTGCTAAGCAACTATTCCTCGGGCACCGCCCAAAGTTATCGCGAGGGCGAAATCGTTCGGGGCAGTATCATTGCGCGCGGCGATGTTACCGCAGTTGACATTGCTGAAACCGAAAGACGCCGCAATGCTGCGCGCCAAGCCACGCGTCCGATCTTTAATCTCGACTCAACGCGCGGTGAAACCTCCAGTCGCAGTTTCCAGGCCCTTTGGGACGACTTGAAGCAGCAACTTCAGCAAAGCGCACGCCACGCTGGCGTAACTTCGAGTGGAGAAGCACCTCCCGCTCTCATTCGGGCACTCGCTGCGCACAATTTCAATGATGACGATCTGAAGACCTTGACGTCGCTAATCCGGGAGGTCGGTGACAAGTACATCTATGACGACGGAGAGGCGGAACGGCTGAACCAGGAGATCGTTTTAGTTGATGTGCGCAACCCGTCAGGGCAAATGATCATGCCGGCGCCGCGTACGCGCATGCTCTCACTTTCGGCCGCCCGTCAGGAATTAGAACTAAGAATTTTTGGTCTGCCGGGATGGACGCAGGATCAGAAAGTCGCTCTCGCCGCTGCCATCCTGCCCTTACTGCGGCCTAACGTGGTGCTCGATCAGACGGCAACGGCTACTTCGCGCGAAACGGAAGCCAACAAAATTCCGCTGGTAACAATCTCGCTGAAGCGGAACCAGGTTATAGCGCGAGAAGGCGACACGGTTACAACGAGCATGCTCTCGCAGCTTGCGACTCTTAAAAGTACGGGCCACGCCGGGCGTCCGTGGCATAACGTGATCGGATTGTTATTGATCGTGATCGCGGTTTATTGGGCCGTGTGGAAATTTACGGAACACAGAAGTACTGCTTCCACTCTTTCTCTTTCCAAGTGGCGCGCTTTTGCGTTGGTCGGTTCCGCGATTGTGGTTGAAACCGGATTAATGCGACTCGGTTTTACATTTGGCGACGCAATAGCGGGCAGGATGACCACCGCACCATTTAACGATCCCATGATCTGGGACTTCGCAATTCCCTTCGCTGCCGCTGCTTTGTTGGTCGTGATGTTGGTCGATACGCAGCTAGCGTTTCTTACCGGAATTGTGACGGCCTTGTTCGCCGGCTTGCTCGCGCCGACCGGTATTCAAGAGGCGATCTACGTGATGATTTCCTGTTCCGGCGCGATCTACGGCATCGGCAGATATCGCGAACGCCAATCGGTAACGTTGGCCGGATTGTTTGTCGGCGGCGTAAACGCTTTCATGGCCCTCGCGCTCATCGCCTACGCCGAACAAGCGATCACCTTGAATTCGTTTCTGCTGGCGGTGGGTTGTGGTTTTGCCGGCGGCTTGTTGACCGCAATTTTCGCCGCGGGCGGGTTACCTATTAACGAATCACTTTTCGGAATATTGACGGATGTAAAACTGCTGGAACTCTCAAACGCCGATCTGCCGGTATTGGGCCAACTAGCCCTGCGCGCCCCTGGCACAAACCAGCATTCACATGCAGTGGGACAACTGGCTGAAGATGCCTGTCGCGCAGTTGGCGCAAACCCACTGCTGGCGCGTATTGGGGCGCTTTATCATGACATCGGCAAAGTGGCTGCACCCGAATACTTCGTGGAGAATCAGCAGGGCGAAAATCCTCACGATCACATGAAACCCTCGCAAAGCGCCAGGATCATCACCAGCCATGTGACCTACGGCATGAAGCTGGCGAAAGAAATAAATCTGCCCCAGAAGATTGCTGACTTTATTCCACAACACCACGGAACGCGTACCTTGCATTTCTTTTTACGCAAGGCGGAAAGCCTGGCCAAGCCCGGTGAAGTGATTGATGAAAAGGATTTTCGCTACCCTGGTCCAAAGCCACAGTTTAAAGAAGCGGCGATTATGATGCTGGCTGATTCGTGTGAAGCAGCCGCACGATCGCTGGCACGACCCGATCCTGAAAACATTCGCGCCATCGTGGCAAAGATCGTGGATGCCATCATCAGCGATGGCCAACTTGACGAATGCGACCTGACACTTCAGGAGATCACGACGATTCGCGAAGCGATTATCAGCGCCCTGACCGCGATCTATCACGCCCGCATCGATTATCCTGGTTTCAATCCACCAAAGGCTACCGGTCCATTGTCAGCGCTTCCCGCGGTTGATCTGGACAGCGAAGAACGCGGCATCACCTATACCAGCGCATCGGACATTCCTATCAACGAGGCTGGTGAAGTGGAAGACGAAGCAATCAGCCGGAAGGTCGCCAAGCGCTAGGTTGACGCCGCCGAAACCTCACAAGAATAGATTTTCCATTTGTCATTTACCATTTCTCATTTTTCATTTCGGCGACCATTCAAGAAGTTCAGAGTACAACCTTCAGGTTGCTATCTCCTGTTGCTATCTCCTGAAGGGAAAGCAAGCTAAAGCTTGGACTCTAAACTAAGGGCACCCGCAAGTCGTTCGATGAAAAATCAGAAATGATAAATGTGAAATGGAAAATCGGACGCCGTTGGAATCCGAATCCACGTGAACGAAGTCAAATTGCTCCGACACGAACGATCTCTTCTGTCAAAACTTTGCTCGAAGCTTCTGATAGGTGGTAGCCAATTCTTCCGACAGCACGCGAGTCGCCCCAACCGAGGTCATAAAATTTGTATCGCCAGTCCAGCGCGGCAGGATATGAATGTGAATGTGATCTGCGATGCCCGCCCCGGCGGTACTACCGAGGTTCATACCTACATTGAATCCATCCGGCCGATAGACTTCGCGCAAGGCGGTCTGACAATGCTTAGTTAGATCCATTAGCTCGTCAGTGGTCGCCTTTGCAGCCGCATCGAGCTCGCCAATGTGTTCGTAAGGCACGATCAGCAAGTGTCCGCTGATATAAGGATAAAGGTTTAGGACAACGAAATTGTTGGAAGCACGATGGAGAACAAAATTACTTTTATCCTTGTCGGGTTCGTCTCGGAGTTTACAAAAGATGCAGGCAGTGCGATCGCCGCCGGCAGAAGCGATATATTCGGAACGCCAGGGACTCCACAGCCTGTCCAATTTTGATCCTCGGGAATTACAAGATAGGTGGCTGCCGCGTTTCGTCGGCAACCTGAGCTGCAGAACTCTCGGGGGCGCGGCGCGTTGAGGCGCTCGTGTCATTAATCAACTCTTTGAGTTCTTTGCCGGGCTTAAAATAGGGTACGCGTTTGGCGGGAATGCTGACGGGATCTCCCGTCTTGGGATTTCGACCGCGGCGGGCGCCACGCTCGCGCACGCGAAAACTGCCGAAACCTCGCAACTCGATCTTCTCACCCTGATTCAAGGTTTCGATAATACTCTCAAAAACAATTTCGACGAGTCGCTCGGCGTCCTTCTTTGTAAGTTCCGCCGCTTCGGCGACATCCTCGACGAGTTCTGCTTTTGTCATGC
>JBDUCB010000416.1:0-5892 GCA_040003695.1 bacterium | reverse complement strand
GTACTGGTTCAGTTTCAAGATTATTGTTCGTCGCGTACGTGTCATGAGGTCAGTACTGACCTCCTGACAAGGCAACTTGGGTAATTGCCAGACATTGCCAACTCAGACTGCACCACTACCGATTTTCTCCGAAGTAATGACGCGATGCGAAGAGGACGCCGCTCGCTTTCCATGAGATCAGTAGCACACGGCGGTAGCCGGTGGGTCCGTACATTTCGAATTGTCGATTGCGATTGGCGATTGTGGGGCAAGCTGTTCACCAGCAATGGAATCGGCAATCGTCGGATCCCACCCGCTACCGCGGGGTGGTACTAACCTCATGGCCTTTGTCGCCATCATCCTGCGCCTAGCTTAGGAGGCATAAAATGAAACATTCTGAGGGTTTTCTGAAAGTTGTTAACGACGCCAAGAGTCGCATTTCAGCCGTAGAGGTTGATGAAACGAAACATCGCCTGAAAGCCCACCCCGCCGCCAAGCTAATCGATGTTCGCGAGGACAACGAATGGCAAGCCAGTCATGCGGCGGGCGCCGAGCATCTCGGCAAAGGCATCATCGAACGCGACATCGAAGCCAACGTTCCTGATAAAGCAACTGAGCTGATTCTCTATTGCGGCGGTGGCTTTCGTTCAGCGCTTGCCGCCGACGTGCTGCAAACGATGGGCTACACGAACGTCTTCTCAATGGCCGGCGGCTGGAAAGCATGGAAAGATTCGGGCGGTGAAGTCGTCTAGTCGCTCCCTCTTGATTTTTGGGTTAGAGCCTTCACGACCTTTTAAGCATCAGTTTCTGTCGAGTTACGACGACGGTGTACAATGTCGTTGCGTCCAGTCTAAAGTCAGACGTCCCCTATGCCTCAGGAACAAGCCACAAAGCAAACCGGCACCCGCAGCGAGACCGATTCGATGGGCCAGATTGAAGTGCCCGCGGACAAGTATTGGGGCGCACAAACTCAACGCAGCCTGGTCCATTTCGCTATCGGCGATGATCGCATGCCGCGCGAGATGATCCGCGCGCTTGGCATTCTCAAAAAAGCTGCGGCGGTCGTCAATCAGGAACTGGGGAAACTGCCTGGCGATAAGCTGAAATTGATTGAACAAGCTGCTGATGAGGTAATCGCCGGCAAGCTTGACGAGCATTTTCCCTTGCGCGTATGGCAAACGGGCAGCGGCACGCAAACCAACATGAACGCCAACGAGGTCATCTCGAACCGCGCGATTGAAATCGCCGGGGGCGTGATGGGAAGTAAAAAGCCAATCCATCCCAACGATGATGTGAACATGTCGCAGTCGTCGAATGACACTTTCCCGACGGCGATGTATATCGCGGCTGCTGAGCAAATGACGCGGCTAATTCCTGCCATACAGGAAGTTCACGATGCAATCGCCGCGAAAGCTGACGAATTCAAAGACGTCATTAAGATTGGCCGCACCCACCTCCAGGACGCGACGCCGTTAACAGTTGGCCAGGAGATGTCTGGCTGGGCCAGCCTGCTTGAAAGAGACATCGAACGATTAAAGATGGCGTTGCCGGGTCTATTGGATTTGGCTATCGGCGGCACGGCGGTGGGCACTGGTCTGAATTCACATCCTGAATTTGGCGAGCGTGCGGCGAAGAAGATTGCAGAGCTGACGGGATTGCCATTCAAGTCACACCCAAACAAATTCGCGGCGCTTTCAGCTCACGATGAAATCATTTTTGCCAGCGGCACAGTTAAAACACTGGCCGCTTCATTGACGAAGATTGCCAACGACATTCGCTGGCTGGCGTCAGGTCCGCGCTGCGGCCTCGGCGAATTGATATTGCCCGAGAACGAACCCGGCTCCTCGATCATGCCGGGCAAAGTCAATCCTACTCAGAGCGAAGCGATGACAATGGTGGCGGTCCAGGTTTTCGCCAACGATACCGCCATAACGTTTGCCGGTTCGCAGGGCCATTTCGAGTTGAATGTCTACAAGCCTGTGATGATTCACAACTTTCTGCATTCGATTCGTTTGCTGCACGATGCGTGTCATGGTTTTGTCGAATATTGCATTAAGGGCATCGAATTGAATCGAGAACAGATTGACGATTACTTGAAAAACTCGCTGATGCTGGTGACCGCGTTGAATCCGCACATCGGCTACGACAAGGCGGCACAGGTTGCCAAGAACGCGCACAAGAAAGGAATCAGCCTGCGCGAGTCGGCAGTTGAGCTCGGCTTTTTGAGTGGTGAGGAGTTTGACGAGTACGTCAAACCAAATGAAATGACACATCCGTAATCGGCATCCGCAGAAATTGTTATCCGCAGAGTACGCAGATTACACAGATTCATATAACAGGATTGACGTTTGGCGGTTTGCGGCCATACTTTCCTTTTCTTGTTTTGTAATCTGTGGAATCTGCGTAATCTGCGGATGATTTTTGATTGGAGTAATTCAACGGTTGGCAGATCCGAACGACAAGGTTAAAGAGAATATTCCCGGAGCGTACTATGTCGACTCGACGTGTATCGACTGCGATGTTTGTCGCGACACGGCGCCGACAAATTTTATGCGCTCCGACAAGAACAACTACTCCTTCGTGTTTAAGCAACCCGAGACAGAAGAAGAAAAGACACTATGTGATGAAGCAGTTCTATGTTGTCCGGTAGAGGCGATCGGAAATGATGGCGAGTAGGACAGACATTCCTGTCTGTCCCTTTCTTTTTGTTTCTACTAATAAACAGACATAAGACAGGCAAGAATGCCTGTCCTACTGCACCAATTTCGATGGCATAGAATTCGCCATCAATGTCGTACAAAACAATCTCACGTCCGTTCGGCAAATCGGCCGTCGTGCGGCTGCCAACTGGCAATTCTTCCACGCGACCAATAACGATAGCGGGCGGCGATTGCGCAACTCGCTGAAAATCTAATGTTAGTATCGAATGATTGCATTGCATGAATCGTAACAAAACAGTATTAAAGGCCAACGATCTCTTCATTGATAGCGCAAGAGCGACCGCAAGAATCAGTTGCGTCCGGCGTTCTTGAGACCGGCGGTTGAAATATGCAGGACGCCGATTTTTACGAACTGAGGATTATGATGCGAAAAAAACTTATTACCATACTTGCTGCTCTTACCCTGCTCACGGTTTTGGCGGGCCAGGCATTTGCCAAAGAAATTACCGTGCGCGGACGGCTGCAAAGAACCGTAGAAGCCGGCGGTTGGGTGATTGTTGCCGGTAAGCAAAAATATCTACTGCTAAATGCTCAGCGATATCAGAATGAGAGTTGGTTTACGGAAAGGTCCGAAGTGGAAGCTGTAGGTGAAACCAAAACAGATGTAATGACCATCTACATGGAGGGCACGCCGTTTGACGTGCACACCTTGCGCCCTTTAGCAGAAAGCGGCTCCACCGCCGCCATTCAAAGCGATTCAAGAACGCTGACTAAAGTATTAGTGAGTGGCGACTCGATAGTTCAAGCGCAACCAGACACCGCGATACTGACAATCTCCGTGGTGACACAAGCGCGCGCAGCGCTTGATGCGCAGCAACAGAATGCTAACAAGAGCGACGCGGTGATGCGCGCGCTTAAGTCGGCCTCCGGATCGGGCGCCGAAATCAAAACCAGTGGTTACAGTCTGCAACCGCAGCGCGTTTATAAAGAAAATCAGCCGCCTGCAATCGTTGGCTATGAAGCGCGCAACAGCGTTACTGTTACGCTTGCCGATCTCACAAAGGTTGGCGCGGTGATCGATGCTGCTTCGCAAGCCGGAGCCAATGACGTCGCCGGCATTTCATTTACGTTACGGAAAGATCGACCCGCGCGCGATCAGGCGCTGGCGCAAGCCACTCGCGAAGCGATGAGCAAAGCGCAGGTGATTGCAGGCGCGCTCGGTGGTCGCGTTGTTCGCATAGTTGAAGTGCAGGAAGAAGGCTTTGAAAGGCCGCGGCCAATCTATATGGACCAAGTGCAAACGATGCGGGCTTCAGCCGCGCCAACACCAGTCGAGGTAGGCACACTGGACATAACGTCACGGGTTCAGTTGGTTGCTGAAGTTGAAGTTGGTGGGCGGTAGGCAAGCGCGCACCGCCTTTGCGCAAAACTGGAATCCTTTGTGTAACTTTGCGTCGCCTGGGTGACCATTGAGGTGCCTGTTGTTGGTTTTACCGCAAAGAACGCAATGAACCCGCAAAGAACCGCAAAGGGAATTTCAGTGCCGCGTGACCGCTCCTAGCCGCGATAGTGTTTTAGAGTTATTATCAGTTTACCGTTCCCCGATTAAAAGCAGACGCGCGCCATGGCGCGCATCCCCTGAATCAGCCCCCTGAAAACAGGTGAAGTGCTCGCCTCGTTTCTAAGCGGGGCTTTACTTTCTTTTGAATACGAGGAGGGACAACAATGGCAAGATACCGCAACGACGACGACCGCGAATTCAATACGCGCAATGATCGCTTTGAACGGGAACGACCCTGGAACTATAACGATCCTTACGAGAACCAGGGACGTCCGTTGAACGACTACGACCGGCGCGACTTTGGCAGAGGAAGATTTGGAGAGCGCGCCGATTATGAATACGACGAGCCGCGCTACAACGAGTATTCCAGAAACTACCCGCAGGAAAATCTGCGGCGCCCATATGACGGCCGCGATTATCAAACTGAATCCCGCTATAACGACCGCGCCGGTCGCTCGCGACTTCGCTGCCGCGACATTATGACCCGCGACCTGGCGGTAGCGACACGCGACACTACGGTGCGCGAAGTGGCGATAATGATGCGCGAGGAGGATACGGGCGTGATTCCGGTGGTTGATTATGGCGACGGCAACGGCCAAACCACGCCGAACAACAACCGCCTTAGCGGCGCAAACTATGGCCAGGGCAAGCTGGTGGGATTAATTACCGACCGCGACATCGTAGTGCGAGGCGTAGCAGGCGACAAAGACTGCGCGACATTGCGTGTGGAAGAAATAATGTCCACGGATGTGCATACAGTCCGGCCGCACGATCGCGTTGTTGATGTGCTCAGGAAAATGGGCGACAAGCAAGTGCGGCGTATTCCCGTGGTCAGCGAGAACGGGAACTTGCGCGGCATTATCTCAATGGCCGATATAGCGGTGGAAACTGAAGCTGATCGCGAGCTTGGCGCTGCACTCGAAGATATTTCCCGGGAATCATCTTTCTGGGGCAAGATCTTCGGCTGATAACGCGCGAATGATTCGTGACATGGGGAGGCGGCAAGAGCGGGATCCCGCGCGGGTAGCCCGCGAGGGGTGCCATGAGCCTCCCCTTTTGTACCTTTGCGCAGTTCCCGTATCCTATAAATCATGCCAAACCCGAATCGCGAGTTTTCTCTACTAACGGTCAGTCATCGCGTCAGACCGTCGGGTCGTTTGTGGAACCCGGCTGCCGATGTTTATCGGACCACGGACGGTTGGCTCGTCAAGCTGGATGTCGCGGGCATTTGTGCCGACGAGCTGGTGATCGATTTGAACGCGTCTAACTTAAGAGTCAGCGGATGCAGGCGCGACACGGTCTATAGAGAAGGCTTTAGTTATCAGCAAATGGAAATCACTTATAGTAGATTCGAAAAGACAATTCAGTTTCCGTGTTCGATTGAAGAAGCGTCACTCGCCCATGATTATCGCGACGGGTTTCTAATCATCAAGCTGCATTGCAAGTAACTCAGCGAACCTTCGATCGAAACTTTTTCAGGTTAACTAAAGATGGCAGAAGAGACGGACAAAACAAAAGCTGGAACGAAGACGGAAACAGGCGCGACTGAAGTCGTGAATCAATCCGCAAAGCCGGGCGAGCCATTTGAGATTGCAGTGCTGGCTTTGCAAAACACCACGCTCTTTCCGGAGACAGTAGTTCCCTTGTCGGTGGGACGACCGCGCTCGGTGGCGGCGGTTGAAGCGGCGTTGA
>JBDUCB010000231.1:0-1783 GCA_040003695.1 bacterium | reverse complement strand
CGCCAGCGATTGGTAGTTGTAACGAACCAACGGCGTATTGAATTCGCGGTTTTCCCCGAGCGAGGCGGCGTAGACAGCTTCAGGAAACTCGATGCGATGCTTCTTGTTGGTTTTAAAATCGAAAACCTCCAGCCGCTGCAAACCGTTTTCCCACTCGGACAAAACCAGATGGTCCGCAAAAGGATCGACGGCTTCAACCTTCACTGCCGGCCGGTGCGCAATGAATTCTTTCCAGTTTTGCTGACCCGGATTTGAATCCGGTGCAGTAACGACGCGAAAATTCTTCGCGCCCTTGTTGCTGCGGATATAAAAAAGATTGCCGCGGTGATCGATATCGTATTCATGATCTGCTTCGCGCGGGCTGATGATTTTCAATTCAGCGGTTGGCGAGTTCGCCGGCAGGTAGCGATACTCCGTTGATGTCTTGCTTTCCGAGCCGACGAAAATTATTGCCTTGTCGCGCGTGCGGCCGGCGCCGATATCGAAAATCTCGTCCTTCTCTTCGAAAATCAAATCTGTTTTGCCGCTGCCGAGCACGTGACGGAAAAACTTGTCCGAACGTTTAGTGACCGCATCTTCCGTAGTAAAGAAGATCGTCTTGTTATCAGTGGCCCAGGCTACATTGCCGACCCGTTCAAACGATTCGGGCAGCACTTGGCCGGTGCGCAGGTCTTTAATCTGGAGTTTGTACTGGCGATAACCGGTCGTGTCGGTCGAGTAAGCCAGCAGGTTGCCGCCGTCGCTGGGAACGAAGGCGCCAATGCTGAAAAACTTCAAGCCTTTGGCAAGTTCATTTTGATCGAAGATCAGTTCTTCCTTCGCATTGAGACTGCCCTTCTTGCGGTAATTGATTGGATATTGTTTACCCTTCTCGGTATGCGTGTAGTAGAAATAATCTCCGCGGCGATAAGGCACGCTGTCGTCAGTCTCCTTAATATGCCCGACCATTTCCGTATAAAGCTTTTCCTGCAACGCCGTCGTGGGCTTCATCATTTCCGCGGCATAAACATTTTCGGCTTCAAGATGGGCGATGACTGCCGGGCTGGTTTTTTCGCGCAGCCAAAAATAATCGTCCGTCATCGTGTCACCATGAATCGTCGTCGTCTTTGTTTTCTTCTCTGTCATAGGCGGCTGTGGCGCGGACGCATCTCCATTTGATTGCGCTAAGCTGAAATTGCTAAGCAGGAAAATTGCTATCAAAAGAACTAAGAATTGTATCGTTATGGTTTTGCCAAATCTCGTCATTGTTTAGTCTTTCTAACGGGAAATCCAGGCGTTGTACTGGGCGGACCAATACTGTCCTTAAAGATGTTTTGTTAGCGCTGGATATTTGTTTCTGCGGCCCACGGCCGTCAGTCGTGGACGGTTCAACCACGCGGCGGGTCGCCCCAACCTGACCCTTTGTATTTTCCGTCTTCGACAATGCACGGGACGGTCGGGTCGCCGCCTGAAAAGCCCAGCATCTCCGCGCGGCGCGCGCGATCGTTTTGCGCGTCGTAATCAACGAATGCGATACCCTTCGAATTATAGTAAACCCGGGCCTGCTCGCAGTACGGGCAGCCAGGTTTGGTGTAAATAACAATTGCCAAGTTCGTTTCCTCCAATGCGAATAGTTTACCAACGCAACTTTGTAATGAGAAGCGCACCGAAAAAGGGTACTGATGCATCTATGAAGCAGGTGACGTTGTCAAATGAAAAAGTGGGCAGGCCTCCGCTCTGGGTGCCGTCAGGCACCTTAGAGTCATTGTTGAATTGGAGAGCCTAAGAACAGCAAAGCCACTCA
>JBDUCB010000014.1:0-5916 GCA_040003695.1 bacterium | reverse complement strand
CGCGCGGCGATGTCGTGCTCGTGAGTTACCACGATGATCGTGTTTCCCTCGCCATGCAAGCGCCCGAACAAATCCATAATCTCCATGCTGGTGTGTGTGTCGAGCGCGCCGGTGGGCTCGTCCGCAAGCAGAATTGAAGGATGATTAACTAAAGCGCGAGCGATGGCCACACGCTGGCGCTGACCTCCGGAAAGTTCGTTTGGCCGGTGCGTAACCCGATCGGCGAGATCCACGGCGCGCAACGCTTCTTTAGCCATCTCATGTCGCTGGCTGGACCCGATGCCGCCATAGATCAGAGGCAGCTCGACGTTGTGCAAGGCAGTAGCACGCGCCAACAGATTGAAAGTTTGAAAAACAAAACCCACTTCCTGATTGCGTATGCGGGCGAGTTCGTCGTCATCCATTTCGGAAACGTTCTTGGAGTTCAACCAGTACTCGCCTTTGCTCGGCGTGTCGAGACAGCCAATCAGGTTCATCAGGGTCGACTTGCCGGAACCTGATGGTCCAATGATGGCAATGTACTCACCTTTAGGCACATCAAAGGAAACTCCGTGCAGCGCGTGCACCTGCTCAGTGCCCATCTCGTATGTCTTCCAGATGTCGCGCATGGAGATGAGCGCGCCCGAATCACGCGCGAGCACCCGTGGCTCAGGCAGCACAGTGGGTGTAGGAGGAGATGCCAGCGTAACGTCGCTCATTAGCTGTCCTCGTTTGCGTTAGCGTTGGCGCCCGTCTTGCGTTCCTGGCGTTTGACAGCCATGCCGTCTTTCAATGTCTTCAATACGCGGCTCGGACCCCTGACGATTTCCATACCTGCTTTTACACCGCTCGTGATCTCGATGTCCGCCTCGCCGGTAATGCCAGTCGTCACTTCAATGAAGCGCACCTTGTTTCCTTCCAGGACGTAAACGCCTTTCACGCTCTTTGGCTTTTCGCCACTGGCGGGTGTGGGCGCGTTGCCTGCGACTGTCGCACCGGGTGAAGGAGCCGGAGGTGCTTTTTCGACAATTGCTTCCAGGGGAACAGCGACCACATTGTTTTTTGTTTTGGTAGTGATGGTCGCAGTCCCACTCATGCCCGGGCGCAGCGCATTGCGCACCTCGTCCGGCATGTCCCGCAACTCAACCGTCACTTTGAACTCCTTGGCTTCCTGCACGTTCACGCGATTTGAAAGTCCACCTTGCGTATCTGACTTCGAAACTGCCAGCGGATTCTTTTGCGTCACTACTCCGGTGATTTCTTTGTCACCCAGTGCGTCAACTTTCACTTTCGCCTGCTGTCCGACTTCAACGTTAGATATTTCTGTTTCGTCAACGTTTACTTCGACGTTAATTGTTGACATATCAGCAATCGTCATCAGCGGTGTAGTCGACAGGCCAGCAACCGCATATTCGCCGACACGAGTAGGGATGTCGGCAACCACGCCGTTCAACGGCGAAAGCTGCGTTGCTTTTGAACGTTGACTTGACTGCCCGCGCAGCAAAGCCTGCTGTTGGTTCGCACGCATTTCAGACGATCTAATGCCGGTCTTTGCTTCCTGCACTGAGAGCTTCTGCTGGTTGGCCCGTTCCATCGCTTCTTTAACCGCAATGCGTTGGGATTCAAGATTCGCTCTGGCAGTCTGCAGTGCAATTTTAGCCTGATCAAAACGATCACGCGCGGCATCGTAATCAGAACGCGAGGCTACTCCAGCTTCAATTAGATCGCTGTAGCGTTTCAGCTCACGCTGCGCCGTATTCAGATCTACCTGAGCGCGATCAACCGCAGTTTGTAACGCGACTAACTGTTGGCGGGCGGAAGCAACGGATGATTCTGCAACTACCAAACCTTGCTGTGCGGTGGCGACAGCATTACGCGCGCTCGTAATATCATTTATTGCCTGTTGTGAGGCGGCAAATTGCGCTTCCTGGCTCGACTGCAGCTGCGTCGGATCGACACGCACTAAGGGCTTGCCCTGAGTTACCTGGTCGCCGGCATTGACGTAGATTTCTTCGATGCGCCCGGGGACTTCACTGGTCAGCTTGATGTAACGAATGGGCCTGACTTCACCTGACGCCGTTACGGTCTGGCGCAGCTCTGGTTTCACTTCCAACTTTACTGTCGTTACTTCAGCTACTTCTTTTCGGCTGGCGAATACGCTGATGATAATGATTAGGGCGAGCACCGCGACGGCCGAGACCGCGATGATAATTTTTTTCCTTCGACTCAAAGCCATGACTTCTTCCTTCGCTCAGGGGGTTTTCGGTATCGCTCTTTTACTAACCAAGCAATAATTTCACACAAAATCGGGCGGATTCGAAACCAGTTTGGTCCGAGTAGCTGTTACGTCGAAAAGCAGTAAACTGTTTCATAATAACCAAGCAGGAGGCAGATGCGGGAGGCAGCGGCTGCAATCTTATTCTTGCGCTGTCCTGACTTCACTTGCCGATGTTCTGAGCATAAGGGTGATGCGGCCATGCAACTCGTGCCGTCTGCTCCTGCCTCCTGCTCCTGAAGGCGCAAGATTGGCGCGTCCAATAGTTTCGCGATAGAATGACTCACCGATCTTTCGCTCAGTACTGGCCGTCCAGATTGAGAATCTATCGCGAATTGGCTGCGAGTCGCAAACCTCCGAAAAGACGATGATTACGTGTGAAAGGTGTAAAACTGAGAACCTCGACGGTTCGCAGTATTGTGATGAATGCGGTGCGGCCTTAAGGCCGAATGCAAATTCGCGCGCAAACGGCAGCGCGTTTAAGCCGGATGCGGATGGGCAGAATGGATCTCGGGCGCCGGTTTCAGCGCCGCAACCGGAGGCGGCCGGTAAAGGCGCGGCAGCAATTAACCTTTCGTCATCAGCTGCCGCCAGCGACAAAGCTCACGCCAAGCTTGTGATTGAGCGCGGCAAGTCGGCCGGAAAACAGTTTCTGTTGAGTGCCGCCGAATCGCAAATTGGGCGCTGGGACGCTGACGGCGGAGTTTTCCCGGATGTGGATTTGGACACTGACGATCCGGAAGCAAAAGTTTCCCGGCGGCACGCTCGCATCACCTTCCGGGATGGTCAATATTTTCTTGAAGATCTGGGCTCGACGAATGGTACGTTTGTGAACCGTGGCAGAAGATTGTCGCCCGGTACGCGCCAGGCGCTCAACGACGGTGATGAAATCATTGTAGGAAAAACCTTCCTGCGCTTCCGCGTTGTAAAGTAATCGGTTAATGGTCGGAACAGAAATAGCAAATGATTTCGCGAGAATAGGTTTGTATAAATGTCTGCGTGTCTCGAATGCGGAACACCGGTAACGCCGGGCGAAAGTTTCTGTCGCAACTGCGGTACCCAACAGCCTGCGGAAACGCCAGCGGCTGGCGAAGAATTGTCAGATGTTTCTGCCTTCGATCAGACTAACGCACCCGCCGATGACGCCAGTAGCGCGCCCCTATCATCAGACTCGCTCGGTGGCAGTTCCACTGAAGACGTAGATGACCTTGTCAAGCACACTGTTAAGAAGGGCACGACTGGCGGCCGCCAGCCCACCGTAAAGCAACTCGATCCCGGCAGCGTCCTGAATAACCGCTATGAACTGGTGCGTCGCATTGGCGGTGGTGGTATGGGTGCGGTTTATCTGGCCAAGGATCGGAACCTCGGCGACGCGCCGCGCGCAGTAAAAGAAATGGTTGAATCTCATCTCGATCCGGCTCAGCACGAGAAAGCCATCGGAGATTTCAAACGCGAGTCGTTGTTGCTTACGTCGTTGGAACATCCTTCGATTCCAACTATCTATGATTATTTTTACGACGAAGCGCTCGGGCGATTTTATCTGGTGATGAAGTTTATTGCCGGCGGGGATCTCTCTTCGAGGTTAAGAAGTGCGCCTGGCGGAAAGGTCGACGAAAAGACCGTGGCCGATTGGGGTATGCAGACCGCGGACGTATTGCATTATCTGCATACGCGTCCGAAGCCGATCATCTATCGGGACTTAAAGCCGGCAAACTTGATGATTGATGGAAACACCGGCCGGGTTATGCTGATCGATTTCGGCATTGCCCGTTGGGTGAAGCAGGAAGAAAAAGGCGTCACGGCAGTCGGCACGATGGGTTACGCACCGCCAGAACTCTTCGGCGGGCGAGTCGAGCCGCGTTCCGATGTTTACAGTTTGGGTGCGACGCTGTTTCATCTGCTGACCGGATCTGATCCGCAGGACAATCCGCTGTTGATTTTTGACTTTCAAAAAAATCCGCGCCCGCGCCAGATAGCGCCATCGATCTCCACCGAGATGGAACAGATTCTGATGCGCTCCGTTGAATACAAGCCCGAAGATCGTTTCGCGTCCGCCGGACAAATGCGCGACGCACTGGCAACGCACCTCGAAAAATTGATGAGCGGACAGGTGACCTACGGCACCGGGCAGCAAGTTGGCACTGAGACTACCCAAGTGCAAACCGTCTTCTGCGGTTTTTGCGGCGGCCGCATCGCAGCCGACGATGTCTTCTGTGCTCACTGCGGTGCGCGCCAGCCATTGGCCGGCGCAGGCTCCAGCGCGGCGTTGAATGCTGCGCGACAAACGGCAAAACTTGTCGTGGCCGGCACCACCGAGCTGGACGCTTCGTTTGTGCTTCAGAAAGATAACAACCTGGTGGGCCGCACCGATCCGCATTCAAATGTTTTCCCCGAGATCGATCTTTCCCGGTTCGATCCGGAAACAAAAGTTTCCCGCCGTCACGCGCGAATCTGGCGTGAAGGGGAAACCTTTTTAGTTGAAGACCTGGGGTCAGTCAATGGGACAGTAATCAACGATTCAGTAAGGCTCGCGCCACGACAACCACGCGTGTTGGACAGTGGCGATAAGATTCGTTTGGGTGAGACGACGCTGCATTTTCTTCTGGGTTAGTCAGTGGTCAGTGACAGGTGACAGGTGACAGGTGAACTGATCACCGGATATTGACGACTAATTTCTGACTACTGACTACTGACTTCTGACTACTGACTTCTGACTTCTGATTTCTGACTTCTGATTTCTGACTTCTGATCATGACCGCTGCCGCTGAAACAATCTCGGTGCAAAGAAATGTGAAGCCCGGACCGCCCGTGCCAAATCTCGCGAGGATTCGTGCGCCATTCTCCTTGCGTTGCGGCGCGATTCTGATCGACTACATTATCCTGGTCGCAATCTTGGCGTTCAGTACTCTGGTCAGCCGGTTACTCGGGGGCGGTGCGCGCTCAGCCGGAAGTTCTTCCGAAACTGTGGGAATTTTCCTGGCACTCGTTGTGGCCATCCTTGATCTCGGAATTCTGCCTGGGCTTACGGGCTTAACGATTGGCAAGTGGGCCACGGGCCTGCGCATCCTCCGAAGTGATGGGACACAGCTGCGGATCGGGCACGCCTTTCTGCGGCATTTCGTCGGCTACCCATTATCCGCCATTACACTGGGCCTGGGATTTATTATCGCCGCTTTCAACGCGCGCGGCCGGGGTTTACATGATCTAATCGCCGGCACGATTGTGGTGCGAGAAGGTCCGGCGGTGGCCCTGGAGCGCAGCATTCGCAGATGAGAGTTGAAGAGTCAAAAAAAATCTGGCCAACACTTCGCCGCTAAATCAATGCCTGAGTTAATAGTTAAATATCCCGATCGCGCCGCCGACCGTTTTCCCTTAGGACGGCTGCGTATCACGTTGGGCCGCTCCGCGCGCAACGATCTGTGTATCCCCGATCCATTTGCTTCGCGCGTGCATGCGGAAGTGCGCCGCGAAGGCGAAGAGTATTTTCTTCAGGATCTGGGTTCGGCAAACGGCACGCTCTACAACGGGGGCACGGTCGAGGGCACGGTGCCGTTGACCCCAGGCGGCCGCATTCAAATCGGCGAAACCGAAATCGTTTTTGATGACGGCACTTACAACTCGGGCATGGGCGCCACCATGATCACCGACAACCACACGCCGTT
>JBDUCB010000339.1:0-5933 GCA_040003695.1 bacterium | reverse complement strand
TCGCTCTCGGTACCGCCAGCGGTGAACACGACTTCCGACGCCTCGGCGCCGAGCAGCATCGCCACGGAACCCCTGGCCTCGTCCAGCGCCGCTTTGGCCTGTTGACCAAAATGATGCACGCTGGAGGCGTTACCAAACTTCTCAGTGAGGTAAGGCAGCATGGCAGCCACGACACCCGGGTCTGCGGGCGTCGTGGCGCTATGGTCCAAATAAACTCTGCGATTTTCAGCCATTATTGGAGTGAGCGCGTCGCCAACCGTAGCAATCAATTCGGCATCTGAAAGCCGGCCCAATTACGCGCGCTACGTTAGTTTTGAGTCTAGGCGTGCCGTTAAGGCCGGTCAAGCAGGGTAGTAGATAGCGATAAGCATGCTTCCGCGAGCGGCACGCAAAATGAATGAGGTTGCAGGGCATGGAACTGATGCCGTCTCAAATGCATGGCTCGCCAGACGGTGTGGCTCTGCCATTTCGGTGCGCGGCAAGTCTCTGACTTGCCGGGAAGAGTCTATCAATGATTCACGGTCTCTGACCGTATGACTGGTCTAAGACCAGAAAAACGCGGGCGGTCAAGTCAGCAAGTCCAAGACTTGCCGCGGACCGAAACGGCCAAGCCGTAAGTCTGAAACTGCATAAGCACCTGTCGTATTGTTAGCGAGCCATTGCAGTGGTAGCATTCCGATTGCACGAGGTTGGCTCTCCCAAGACCCCTGCGGCGGTCGATCGCTGTAAATCTTTGGAAGGAACAACAAAATGAAATATCTCAAGTTCTCGTTTCTAGCTCTGCTTACCATTGGGCTGATCTCATTGACGGCGGCAACGTCCAGCGCCACACCGTCAGTTTCACAAACGCAGTCAACTGCTTTGGAACGTGGTTACCGCACGGGCTACTCCGACGGTTACAACGCGGGGTATCGCGACGTTGCCGACCACGCCGCGCGAGACTATCAAAACAAAGATGAATACCAGCGTGCAGACAGGACCTACAACCAGGCGTGGGGTACGCTGGAAGATTACAAAGACGGTTATCAACAGGGTTTCGAAGCCGGCTACAACAGCGGTTATGATCGAGGTAATTTTAATTCCTCAATCCCGACAGGACTCAGCCGCAGAGGAATGGCGAACACAGTTGATACGACCGACGACAACAGCTCAACGAATTCCCAGAGCACTGCAAACACATCCGGCTCAGGGCCGGTAAACAATGGACCCATGTTCATTCCCCGCGACTCGGTTCTGGTGATTGAGTTGCAGTCAGCTGTTTCAACGGACGTCAGCCAGCAGGGCGATCCGTTCCAGGCGCGTATTGTCAGCCCGAATGAGTTTGTAGGAGCGACGATCGAAGGTCGCGTTACTCGCGTGAAGCGCTCGGGCAAAGTGAAGGGTTCGTCTGAATTACAATTATCTTTCGATACTGTTCGCATGGCCGACGGGCGCACCACTCCCTTTAGTGCTTCGGTGATCGAGATCGTGGATATGGGTGGCAGAGACGACAATGGCCGGGTTGATTCCGAAGGCGGCGTAAGAGGCCGAGACTCGACGAAAGACGATGTTGCAAAAGTAGGCGCCAGCACAGGCATCGGCGCGATCCTCGGCGCCATTGTTGGCGGCGGCAGGGGCGCGGCGATTGGCGCGGCAATTGGTGGTTCAGTTGGAACGGCCGGCGTGCTAACCAGCCGCGGCAAAGACTTGCGTTTGGAGCGCGGCCAGCAACTGAAGATTCGCACCGCAAACGACACTCGTATCCAGTAAACCTTATAAAGTGAAGAGCCGACGAGACGCGGGGACGCGGCGAAGGGGTGACAAGACGATTCGCCCTGTCGCCGCGTCTTCTCGTCTCCACGCCTCTCCAATAACGCTGCTAACTGATTTCGGCAACGCCGATTATTTCGCCGGCGCCATGAAGGGTGTCATTCTTTCGGTGAATCCTAATGCGCAGGTGGTCGATATCGCACATGACATTGCGCCTCAGGACATCGAAGCCGCCGCCTTCAATCTATTAGCCGCGCATACATCTTTTCCTGCCGGCACAATTCACGTTGCCGTGGTCGATCCTGGCGTTGGTTCAAATCGTCGCGCAATTTTAGTTGAGGCGGGGGAACAGTTTTTTGTGGGCCCCGACAATGGCATTTTTAGTTATGTTTGCGACAGCGCCAAAGGTGATGAGCCCTCCCTAACGGTCGGGCTACGGCCCCGAGCTCCGCGCGTCTTTCATCTAAATAATCCAAAATACTTTCGCCATCCGGTTAGCGATACCTTCAATGGCCGCGACATATTTGCGCCGGTCGCCGCGGCTCTTTCAATTGGCGTAGAACCTAAGGAGCTGGGCGTTCAGATTGACGACTACGCTCGGCTGCCGCCGCTTAAAGCTGAGATTTCTCGGGACGGCGTTATTTCCGGACGAGTGATTCACATCGATCATTTCGGCAACTGCGTGACGAACATCACCGCAGAAGAACTGACAAGCCAGATGATCGCTGATGGCGTTCGCGTGGGCGTTTGCGGTCAACAGACCGAAACATTTCATCGCTTCTTTGCGGCGGAGAGGGACAACAACAAATTGTTTTGCGTTTGGGGAAGCGCAGGCTTTTTGGAAATAGCGGCGAAGAATCAGTCTGCCGCCAAACTTTTGCAGGCAAAGCGCGGGGACTCAGTTGTCATCACCCGCACTTAGTGTCTGCGTCTGTTCAGGGCTTTCAAACAGTAAGTCTTCATTTCGATTTCCGATCGCTGTAGATTGGCTCGAAGGTGCGGGTCGTATGTTCAGTCACGCTCGGCAAAGGTTCTGGCAGCACTCTCACCTGTGACGCATCAAGCTCTTTCGTCGCTTGTTCCCGAGGCAACACAGCATCGCCTGCCGCTGCAGCTCCGCGTTTGCGACGTAATAACAGCGAAATGAACACACCTTCGAGCAGCAGCATAATCAGAAAGCAGAACATTGCGAAAGCGAGAACTGTCCCCACATTTAAGTTGAGCACGGTTTTCATCACTCCCATGAGGATCGTGATAGCTGCAAGGCCGAAGACGAAGACAAAGACCATCGCACCGACGAGTGATCCAGGTTTAACTTCCGATGATTCGCTGAAGGGATCACCTTTCGCGCCACTCAACTTTGCCCCACAATAATTACAGTAGCTCAGGCCCTGCGCCACAGCCACACCACAAGTTGCACAATACATCCTCTTTCATCTCCTTAAGACCATTACGATATCGAGTGCCGCTAAGTTCAACGGTGATTTCTTAGCAAAGGCCGAGGGCTTAACGCCAGAGTGGGAGGCGCGGCGATTACGAAATAGTTGACAACTATTAGCTGATAGGTATCAGCTCAGACAAGCCGCGCTCCGGTCCAACGGGGTGTTCGGCTTTAGTGTCGCTATAGTTCCGGTTGTCTCTTCATGCATCAGTCAATCCTTAATACAAACTTAAACTTTCCATTTTTATAGATGTAGGACAAGTGGTGTGGGCCGAAGAGCTCAATCGAGTCATTAGCATACGTAAAGTTGCCCACGGCATGGAAGTCATGGCCTGTTGTCTTGCTCTTGGCGAGCAATAAATACCTGGCGGGAGAGGCAGGATTGGTTTCTAAAACATACAACTTGAACCTGTTACCCTTTCTGAGGAATCCGACGGCACTTTGCTGCAGATTAGTAGTTGGGCCATGAATAACGAGTATGGCGTAATCCAATTGACCATTTCCATCGAAGTCTCCTCTGATGAGGTTAGGGCGAGCATCTGCTGAATGCTGCATGAGAAATTGGCGGATTTCCTCGCTTACTTCCGCAAGCTTCCAGCCAGGGAATCTTTTGTCTAATGCAGATTCGATGGCTTTAGGAATTTGCTCTGTTCGCTTTTGACCCAAAACGAGAAGTGGGGTCAGCAGGAAGTAAAGTAGCGACAGGAATAAGATTGTTTTGAGATTAGGTTTCATTGCATTACAGAGGCATAACGGTTGAGTTGACCTGGCGCGTCTGAAAGCAAGGATGAATTATGAAGGATGAGGGATGAAGCATAAAGCGACTTTCATACTTCATAATTCATCCTTCATCCTTCTGACCCGCGCTTCGGTCCAACGACGTATTGGGTGCGGTGCGCCGAAGAACGGTCTAAACGACCGCAGCGCATGATTAGGCTCCTGTCGATGTGTTCTGTCCGATCCACAACCGATTGCCATCTGGATCATCGAGTCGAAACTCGGTCAGGCCGTAAAAAGTGACATCCAAGTCGGGAACATCCAGTCCGTTCCTTCTCGCCTGCCGGTGATACTCCACTATGTTCTCGGGATACAGGTAGAGAACGGATTGGCGGGGCGCGTCCGGATGAAGGTTTATCGACTGATCCACCATCAGACGACACTCGTCAAAGCAGAGCATGGCCCAACCCCAATCATCATTCTTTCGCTCGAGGCTGAATCCCAGCTTCTGATAGAACTCGATGCTCGCTGGTATGCTCCTCACAGGCAGCATCGGTATGACACGATTCATTTTCATTGAGCGCTCTCCAGTCCGTGTTCTCACGCCTAACGTCAGTTGACTGGGCGCGGCGATTGGCAACAACCTTCGCTGCACCGAGCAAGATAAACAACATCCCGACGCGTCGCGGTTCGACGGCGGCCCTCTTTCATAGACGCGATGAAACTCTTTCAGCAGCTTCCTTTGAGGAGATGACTGGGTAAACTTCAAATTCGACAATGTCATTCCAATTCGCTACCCATTCATCGAGATGTTTACGATCCTCCGTTTCCATGAGTTGAAAGCATCGTTCGAGGTTGTCATCGACCCAGCTTGAGACATATTGCAACCCTTCCGGAGCCAGTCGACCATGATTTCGGAAGCGTCGATATACGGGCACCGGATCCTGGTTCTTAAAGTGCTCAATGATCATGTAAAGCAAAACCGTTCCTCCAAATGACCCAGCCTAATTGTTTCCACCGCAACAAAGCCGCCGAACCCCGACGTGTCGGGGTTGACCAGTTAGTCTGAAAGTTTTACTGCGCCCGAACGCATTTTGGCCAGCATGATTATTTGTCCGGTGTGCATCGAGAAATGCTCTACCGCGTGATAGACAGCCAACAACAGCGTAACCTCTTTCCAAGGCGTCTGCCGCCGCTCCAGTAATGTTGCACCATCAAGGCGCGCCAACACTTCGTCTGCCTCGACGAGCGTTTGTTTAAGCCGGGCCATTAACTCCGCGCGCGGAATTCGTTCACGCTCGTCAAATTCCTGCTGCCTGTCCCGCGGGCTGTTGGAGCCGCCTGTTACGTTAACAATCCACGCCCGCGTACTGCCCTCAAGATGGAGTAACAAATTGCCGATACTGTTCGACTCTTCGTTCGCGCGCCACCACACATCTTCGTCACTCAAGCCCTCCAGACAGCTCTCAATCTTCGGGAGATAATCTGAGCTGAGGAAGGAGCGCGATTCCGCGATAAAATCTTTAGCTATATCCATCATCTTTTAGACCTCTTCGCTATTGCTCCGAGCCACGCGCATCAAGCCGCCGTGAGTGGGCCAGTTGGCGAATCCTAAATGTCATAAACGACTCCATCAACCTTTACCTTTGAGCACCAGAAGCAATGAAGAATGTCCTTACCCGGCATGAGCGACGAGAGATCCAACCGCCGCCAGCGGTGCAAACCAAGACGACAGAGTAGCCCACACACGCTGCTCGCCTCGTGTACCCTGTTTGGCCAGAGTCTTGCGGCGCGAACCGCGATCTCGTAGTCGGCCTTCGTGTTCATAGGGCTTTTCATCGGCACGAGAGACACCTACTGCAACGGGCGCAGATGCACCGCCGTGTCAGTGTACTGCTGGAAGGAAATGGTTTTGCCATCCTGCATCTTCCAAACGTGTGCAAACGGCGCTCTGAAACTCTTGCCGGTGGCTTTGTATGTGCCACTATATTCGCCGAGCGCGACAACGGTACCTTCATCCGCAACG
>JBDUCB010000022.1:0-5962 GCA_040003695.1 bacterium | reverse complement strand
AGGTGGTGTCGATGGACGGGTGGGACCGCCATTGTTGGCAGGATGAAACAGATGCGCCATGGGTAATGCCATCGCCGAACATGCCAACGATTGACACAGCAACAGTTTTTCCGGGGACTGTTCATTTCGAGGGCACGCAGATATCCGAGGGAAGGGGAACGACGCGGCCGTTTGAACTCGTGGGAGCGCCGTATATCGTGGCGGAGGAATTTGCGGCGCAGCTTAACAATGCAGATTTGTCCGGCGTTTATTTCCGGAGCTGCATTTTTCGCCCGACGTTTCAGAAACATGCCGCCGTGAGCTGTGGTGGGGTGCAAATTCATGTGACGGATCGGAACAACTTTGAACCAGTGACGACAGGTCTTACCATGGTTAAGGTTGCACATGATTTGTACCCGGAGGAATTCCGCTGGAAAGAACCACCGTACGAATATGTTTTTGACAGAAACCCTTTCGATGTAATTGCGGGCACGACAAAGATCAGGGAAGCAATTGACGGGGGAGCTTCGGTGAGTGAACTACAAGATGCCTGGCATGCTGAACTTTCAGACTTTGAGAAACTACGTGAGGAGTTTCTTTTGTATTAGCCTCACTTAATGCTCGTTGTTAAAGGTCGGCGCGCCGATGCTTAAAGTCGGAACTGAGCAGCCTTGAACTTTTCGCCTGCGTTGCTCAAGTGGAAGTTAAACTAAGATCTTAACGGCGGCGGCGCGCATAGGCTACCTTCTGTTAACAGGATGTCGGATTAATTAGCTGGAGGATGAACTTGATTAGGAGCGACGTTGAAAAAATAGAAAATCGACAAAGCGCACCGGCCCGTGCATGGCTGATGGGAATTGCTGCGTGGCTCGTTCCCGGCCTTGGTCATTTGCTACAAGGGCGATGGGTGCGGGCCCTGCTTTTGGGAGGCGCTGTTTGGGTTAGTTTTCTCGGCGGACTATGGATGGGCGGCCACTTGTTTAGTATCGGTGGAAATGAACAGGGTCTGTCATCTCTCCTGCAATTGCCCCCAATGATTGCGAATCTCGGTTCAGGTATTCTGTACGTCATCTCCTGGCTCTTCGGTGTGGGCTTTGCCGACGATCCAGCGCATGCCGCACGCGCTACATACGAGTATGGCAATACTTTTCTACTGGTCGCCGGCTTATTGAATTATCTAGCGATGCTGGACGCCTTTGACATTTCGGCGCGGAGGAAGGCGTGAGACACATTTTAGTAATGACAGCATTCGCAGTGGTTGCTGCAGTCGTGTTTGGCACGGTGGCGAAAGACACGACGCAGGACCGGTTTACTTATGGACTTAAAGTGTTTGTTGAATTCATGGCTATCGGCCTGCTGTTGAGTTGGATACTCTATTTCCTGCCTTTCTAGTGCCCGCGCGTAAGGGACCGAATGGCGATTATCGAGACTGAGGCGCTGGTGCTGCGCACTTACAACTTCGGTGAGGCAGACAAGATCGTTGTCGCCTTAACTCACGCAGCGGGAGTCGTTCGGGCTGTTGCCAAAGGTTGCCGCAAACTGAAAAGCAGATTTGGCGCAGCGCTCGAGCCATTCACACTCGCCAAGCTGACCTACTACGAAAAAGAAAACCAGGAACTGGTCTCATTGCGTCAGGCGGAGATCGTCAAATCGCATTTTGATCTTTCCAGCGAGGCGGAAACTTTAACCGGTTTCGCATACATGGGTGATCTGATAATCGAGTTTTCACCACCGCACGAACCGAATGACAATCTATTTCGCATGGTGAAAGCCTGCCTGGATGCGGTCTCCCAATCGCCTGCTGACTTGCAATTAATTCTTCGCTACTTTGAGATTTGGTTATTGAAACTCCAGGGATATCTTCCGGATATTCGCCGCTGCGGCGATTGCCACCAGGAGTTCAGCGATAGCAGTGGCGCCTTTCTCAACTTGGATCTGGTATTGCGCTGCCGTCGCTGCAGTCAGGGTCAAGGGAACTCAGTATCAAGGAAACTGCAAACGCAATTGCGCGCAACGCAGAAACTCGCCCCCCAGAATTTTGTTCAAGCATCACATGAGGTGTCGGACGTAGTGCACCGGGAATTCGCTGAGCTCACACATCAACTGATAGGGCGAGTGCTCGAGCGACAGCCTCGTCTGCGCTCTACGTTTCAATGATGAAGGGGCCTTTGAGCTTATGCTCTTACCGAGATGATTTCTAGAAAACGAATACCGACGTACATAGTCTTTGAAGCAATGCCTTACGTCTTGCTTTCGTTGGCTCTGTTAACGGCAATTCTTTTCACTCAGCAAGCGAGCCGCTTTGCCGAATTGGCAGTGTATGCCGACCTGCCATTAGATCTCGCTTCGGAGATCGCCGCAGCCCTATTGCCAAATGTTCTCGTATTGACGTTACCCGTCGCGGTTCTTGCAGGCATTGTTATCGGGTTTTCGCGTATGGGCAGTGACAGTGAGATTGTTGCTATACGCGCGGCCGGCGTTGGCACCTGGACGTTACTTTGGCCGGCACTACTTATCGGTGCGATTGCGACCGCTGGGGCAATATACCTACATATGAAGGAAGCGCCCGAAGCGGCACGTGACCTGCGGCGCGTGGCTATCGAGGGCGCCCTCAAAAAACTGGAGTCGCCTGTCGAGCCGCGGACCTTCAACACCGAACTTCCCGGCTACGTCATTTATGTCCGTGATGGCGACAAGGCCCAGGGCACATGGGGCCGGGTATTCATCTTTGCGCAACAGCCTGATGGTTCCACTCGAGTGGTGACTGCGAGACAAGGTCGCATAGATTCTTCTGCTGATAAAGCCGAATTGGTTTTGAGCGATGCACTCGCCTTGAAGCTGCCGCGATCAGATAGCAACGAACATTCATACGTAGTTGAACATCTCGATCAGCTTCGGCTGGCGGTTAATACCGGACGCGCTGCATTACTGGAGACACTCAGCCAAAAAGAAGTGCAGAGTGAAGAGATGAACTGGAGGGACCTACGGCAACAGATACATTCAGCTTCTATTGACGAAAAAAGGGAAGGGCAACGAACGCTGCATCGACGCTTTGCGCTTTCTGTTTCACCGCTCCTATTTGCATTGTTTGGCGGACTCATCGGACTGCGCATCAGGCGAGGCGGGCGCGGTGCCGGGGTTTTGCTGACGCTATCCGTAGTCGTCGTCTATTACTTGATTTCATTGCTGGGTGAATCAATGGCCAGAAGCAATACTAGCTCGCCGGTGCTTGGCGAATGGCTGGCATCTGCAGCAATTGTCTTTTTCAGTTTACTCTTGCTTGCGTTCAATAGACTTCCAGCGATCAACCTGAAGAATAACTTCCTGGGCAATGCTCGCCGCAATCCAATTGCCCGGCCTTCCGCTATGCCTGAACACACAGTAGGCGCCGGTCGTTCCGGATTTCCCAGCTTGCTGGATACCGGTCTTTTCCGCACCCTAATAGCGAGCTTTGTGCTCGCGTTCGCTTCTTTGGTTTTCATATTTCTTATCTTCACTCTGTTTGAGCTCTGGCGCTTTATCGGATCTAACCATGTGCCGGCAAGCGTGGTCTTCAGGTACCTGTTGTACCTGTTACCGCTGGTCGCGGTAGAACTATTCCCGGCAACCATGCTGATTACAGTTCTGATCACATATGCCCTTTTGGCGCGCCGCAGCGAAGCCGTTGCATGGTGGGCCTCGGGCCAGAGCGTATACCGTCTGATGATCCCCGGATTGCTGTTTGCAATCGCCGCTGCCGCAGGCGCATGGCTGGTCCAGGAACATGTAATGCCATCAGCTAATGTGAAGCAGGAAGCGTTGCGCGCTCGCATTCGCGGAGGCCAGCCGCGCGCCACAACCGGCAGCGGACGGCAGTGGCTGGCGTCAGTAGAAAGTAAGCGCTTGTATTCTTATGAGTTTGATGATCAGCGAGAGGTATTACAGGAACCGAGCATTTATGAACTTGATGACGAAGGCGTGCACCTGATCCGAGTCACCACTGGAAAATCAGGCGTATGGACCAACAACAACCAACTGCTGATTAAAGAAGCGGAAACTGTTAGCTTGCGCGGCATGGTGGTTGAACGGCAAACAATAGCCGATACTCGACTTGATAATGTCGAGTCGCCTGCCGTCTTTAGGCCGACGGTTGACAAGCCATCGCAGCTTAGCGTGATGGCGCTGGCGGACTACCTGCGAGCCGCCAAGAAGCGGGGCAGTGACATAACCGCGTTATCGCTGGCGCTGCAACGAAAGTATGTCAATCCCTTTAGCGTGATCGTAATGGCGTTTATTGGGATGCCCCTGGCTTTGGCCTTTGGAAGAAGGGGAGCAATCGTGGCGCTGGTTGTAGCAGTCGCAGTGAGTATTGCCTATTGGGTAATGGGCGGAGGGTTTCAGCAACTTGGCAACCATGGCTTATTGCCACCCGAGGTTGCTGCCTGGTCCCCACCCGTGATATTCGCAGCGGCGGGGACCTATTTTCTATCTCGCATTCGTACGTAGGTCAGGCATTCCTGCCGGTCCGCTTTCTCTCTTATTTCTCGCCATCTTGCCCAGAATAAAGCAGATTTTCCATTTCAACGTACGCTGAAATCTATTCTCCATGAAAAGGACAGACAGGAATGTCTGTCCTACTTGCTTAGGTGCCGGTTTCCCAACTGGAAATATACTCGAGTTGCTCGGCTGTCAGCGTGTCGATGGAAAGACCGAGAGCTTTCAGCTTGAGGCTGGCGATTTCCGTGTCGACTTCGGGTGGCAGTAAATGAACGCCCGGGCTGAGCTCACCTTTTTTCTTCACCAGGTATTCAACCGACAATGCCTGATTGGCAAAACTCATATCCATCACGCTTGCGGGATGGCCTTCGGCGGCAGCGAGGTTGATCAAGCGGCCTTCGCCGAGAACCATGACCCGATGTCCACTTGATTTGAGCTTATACTCTTCAACAAAGGGTCGCACGCTAATCGCTTCGGCCGACAGCTCGCGCAACGCCACCAAATTAAGTTCAAGATCAAAGTGTCCGCTGTTACACACGATCGCGCCGTCTTTCATCTTTTCAAAGTGCTCGCGATCGATCACATGGCGATTGCCGGTAACGGTGACGAATATGTCGCCCAATGATGCGGCCTCGGCGATCGGCATGACACGAAAACCATCCATGACGGCTTCGACCGCCTTGATGGCATCGACTTCGGTGACGATGACATTGGAGCCCATGCCACGCGCTCTGAGCGCTACGCCCTTGCCACACCATCCATAACCAATCACTACGAGATTTCTGCCAGCCAACAAAATATTGGTCGCGCGGATGATGCCATCAAGTGTTGATTGGCCGGTGCCGTAACGGTTGTCAAAGAAGTGCTTTGTCTGCGCGTTGTTCACGGCGATCGTGGGAAACGTTAAGACGCCGGCCGCTTGCATGGCGTTGAGACGCTGAATGCCGGTTGTTGTTTCCTCAGTCGAGCCAATCAATTCCTTAACCTGATCGCCGCGCTCTTTCAGCAAAGTTGCCACCACGTCCGAGCCATCATCAATAATGATTTCCGGATGAAAATCGAGAGCGGTGCGCACGTGACGGTTATAGGTTTCAGTGGATTCACCCTTGATTGCGTAGACCGGAATACCCCAATCAGAGACAAGCGAAGCCGCGACGTCATCCTGAGTTGAAAGGGGATTAGAGGCAATCAAAATTGCCTCTGCGCCGCCAGCTTGCAGTGCGCGCGCGAGGTTCGCAGTCTCAGTCGTGATATGCGCGCAGGCAACCAGCCTGACGCCCTTGAGTGGTTTCTCCTCGCCAAAGCGCTCGCGAATCAAGCGCAGAACAGGCATCTCCCGTTCGGCCCATTCAATCCGTTGCTTGCCTTGCTTGGCCAGGCCAATGTCTTTAACGTCAAACTCGACCGAGCGTGTTGCACTCATTATTGCGTTATCCTTTTTTGAAATGATTGATGTATGGACTTTGGTTGCTATATACCTGCAGCCGTGCGCAGTGCTTCGGCCTTG
>JBDUCB010000001.1:0-5965 GCA_040003695.1 bacterium | reverse complement strand
ATCGTTGCGCCACTTGTGAGGTTTCTCCTGTTCCTGCTGGCGTTCCTTTTCCGCCTTGGGGCGAGCTCTGTCACGCGCTCTTAGTTTCAGCATCAACTCCACCGAAGTTTCCCTGCCTTTTTCGCTTCCATCTTCAAAAGCAGCTGCTGTGATGACAATTGGCATCCCAGGAGAAAGTTCATCATCCATTTCGGCCTTGAGCGTACCGTGAGGCTCGATAATCACTGTTGGATGTTCTTCGTCCGCAAGTCCATCTTGGGAAATACCTGCTTCACCACATGTAACTTCGACGGCCATCACAGCCAGGTTTGAGTTGTTTCGTACTTCGAATGCAACACCTGGTGCGTCGGTTTCTGCGCGCACGATCCTCGCGTTAATTATTTCGAGATCCTTAACTTTGGAGTCTACTGCCGGGATGGAAGTAAGCCACTCTTTCGGGTGCTTCCTCGGATGGTTGTCAGACGGCTGCTGTTTCTCCGAACTAAAAACCGCGGTAGCCACGATTGAGATACTTGCGAATCGCCCGATGGTGCTTTCGCCGATGCTGCCGAAGTAAAGCGCGCCGTTGTGTTCCACGGCATTAGCAATTTCCGCATAACAGTCGGGCGCAGGGTTCTGCAGGTTCTCAACAACCTTGCCATTCCTATCCAGCCCGAGCACAAAGCTGTAGCGCTTCGGCGCCGGCTGAAGAAATCTTGGCAAACGGTAAACAATTTTTCTGAGGAACGGATGCGGCAGCAGTTTATCGAGTGTCTGATCGCGCGGCGTGACCAGCGCCAACCAAAACTTGTCCTTGCCGTTTGATGAGATGCCGTCAGGAAAGCCGGGTAGGTTATCGATGAAGATTTCCGACTGGCCCTGCTTTGGACCACTCAGCCAATAGCGATGAACGCGATACGCGCCCGTCTCAACAGCGAGAAGAAAGGTTTGATCAGGACTGACCGCAACGCCGTTTGCAAAACAAAGATCTTTCATCAACGTGCGCGTCGTTTTTGTTTTCGGATCATAAGCAAGCAGGCGTCCGTTCGGACCGTGTTCCAGGATATCGGCGGTGAAGTTTGAAAGTGGAAATTTGCTGGAAGCGTCAGTGAAGTAGATCGTCCCGTCCTTGGCAATATCCAAATCGTTTGTGCAAACGAAGCGCAATCCATCCGCTTCGGTAGTCAAGACAGTGACCGAACCGTCGCGCGCGATCGAAAGCAACCCTTCATTCGCATCGGCGACAATTAAGTTTCCGTTTCCATCGAAGGCTAATCCCAGCGGCCGCCCGTGCGTGTTCGAGAATTCCGCCGGGTGCGTGCCATCCGGTTGCAGGCGCATGATGCGTCCATCATCGAGGCCGGCATAGATAAGATTGTCAGCATCGATTGCTACATCTTCGGGCGCGAATCCAGCTCCCGGGCGCGGAGTTCCTGTTCCCAATGAAAGACGTTCAACTCTCGCGAGTTGGGAATTTTGTTGATATTGGCCGGCTAGCGCTGGGGCGGGTGGCGGGTTCCACGCAACAGGCGAAATCGGCACCGGATACACGAGCAGATAAACGACTACCAACGTGATGAAGTCGACAAGAAAAAGTAGAAGCAGTTTGTTTTTACTCATGAGGTTTGGTGGTCGGTTGTAGCGCAAACTGTTAGTTTGCGTCTGTCAGAAACTATTGACGAAGTCGCAAACTAACAGTTTGCGCTACAAAATCGATGACAAGATCGCAAACTAAAGTTTGCGCTACAAGAAATCGCAAGCTAACAGTTTACGTTACAAGACATCGAATTCCACTCTACCGCTCGCCGCGCTCTACTTCAACTTCGCTTTCCAGGGCCACTGTTAGCTGGCGAATGCCAGCCTGGTCCATTGGTTCAATCAAACGCAGCGCTTCGTCCAGCACGCGCCTTTGATGTTCCGGCCAATTTGGTAATCCCGCGACGCTGCCAAACTTTCCCGCGTAGAGTGCCGCGCGCGGTGGCCGCACGCTCTCAACTACTTCCTGATCGACGGCAAGTGTCATGGTGGGAATCCCTGCCAGTTCAACTGCGCGCGCGATTAGCGATACTGACTGGTGGCACAGGCGCGAAGCGGGAATCAACAACGCGGCCTGCACCTCGTAGCGCTTTATGCGCTCGAGCATTTTCGGCAGCAAATCATCAACCAAGCGCCCCGCGTCGGGAATGAAGCCGGCGAAACTCCAGAACACCGGATTCAACTGGCCGATGATGCCATTACTTTCAAATTCAAAGAGACGCGCCAGCGGCAACAGCGAATTACTGTCTGTCATCACGGCAGCCGGATCGTAACCGCGCGCGGCAAAGCGCAAGTCCTCGGCTTCAATCTGTGAGGGAATCTCACGGAACGTGAAATCGCCTGCGCTTGCATTCGTATCAAAGGGATTAGTGCCGTCGATGTAGGCGCCGGCCGACGAAATCAACGCCAGATTCAGCATCGGTAACGCGCGACGCGCCGGGGAAAAAGGCGCGCGCTGGTTTTTTACAAACGGATACGAGTCGCCAATATCTCCATCAACAGCCTTCACATCACGACCGCTTTGCCAACGAGCATAGCGGTTTCGCCAATCATCAACGCGCTCGATAATTTCCACTTCCGCTTCCCTCCCATTCATGTAGCGGGCGACTGCGATTTCCCACAATAAAGCAAGCAAGCAGGGCAGCAAGGATAGCAACCCCGAGCGCTGCGACGGAATAGCCGTGCAGCGCGGCAAACGCCACTCGCATTGGATCACTGATCGGCACTTGATCAATGGGCAGGATCATGGCCGCGCGCAGCGCGCGCATTCTCGCGGCAATAACCCATTCACCCACGGCCGTAGCGGCAGCCATCGTCGCTAGTAAAACCATCTGTGCCACCAGCCGGCCGCGGGAATAATTTCGCTTGAGGCCCAGGGCGATAAGCATAAGGACTAGACTTAAAATCAAACCGCTGATGTTAACAACGGAAAGTGTGTGACTGACGATGGTGCCTGCGATCTCGCCCGCGTTTGGCAAATTGAAACTGAACAAAACACGAAAAGCAGTGGGCGCTACCACCGCGCCAAAGAACACTGCGGCGCCTAACCATAAGCCGAGCAGTAGCAATCTAAGGTTGTTAATCATCAAATTCGCGACTAATCAAACTGCGAGACTTCCGGCAGTAGAGCGATACGCGGCGGGTGGATTTCAGGTGGCGCTAGTTCGCGCGGATCGGGCACAGTCAATAACCATGACAGCGCCTGGTCAAGTTGCGCCTGATAGTCAATCAGATCGAGCGACATGAAAACATTACTCCCTAACAGCGCAAATTTTTCTTTGGCCCTGGTGTACATTTGGCGCGCCGCGCCCGGCCGGCCAATCTCCAAATGATGAAAGGCAACTGCCGATTGAATCATCGCTTGCAGAAACAACTTCTCCTGCGCGCCCACTTCACCCATCCAACGTTCTTCCCACGCGTCATGCGCGGCGTGAAACTCGCCGGCGTTATATAAATCGATTCCGGCGATATACTCGACCGGATAAGCAGCAATGTGCGCGTCGGTGTAGGGCACGTGCTTGGGCGTGGCAGTTTCGATAACTTCCATGAATGCACTCGGCTAAACTCTGGTTTGGCGCTAAGCGGCTCGGCCGCCTTCCGTGCGGAAAGGCTTTGCCTTTCCGATTACGAACCACCCAGGTTAAGGCTGCGCCTCAAGTCAAATCTTCGAGGCAAAGCCTTTCCGTACGGAAGGCAGCAGAGCTGCAAAACAATATCGCTCCGTGATTCTCACTTCCGTTTGTTCAGACGTGATGCGATCACCTTTGCTGCCGTTGCACCCGCGCCGGTCGCGCCGCTGATGGTTGGCGCAAGTGGATTCGACACGTCGCCAATGGCGAAAACATTTGCCACATTGGTTTCCTGCTCGCCGTTAACGACCACGTAATCGTGATCGTTGAGCGCAAGCTGCTCACGAAACAGGTCGGTATTGGGCTGGACGCCGATACGAACAAGCACGCCTTGCACGGCCATTTGAAACGGCTTCAATGCATCCTTGCGCAGTATCTCAACCGCTTCCACCTCGTCTTTGCCAAGGATCCTGGTGACAAGTGACTCGGGAAAAATCGTAATGCTGTGATGGCCGACCATCTGTTCGGCAAACTCGCGTCGCGCTTTCAATGATCTGCCGCGATGGACCACTGTCACTGTGGGACAAACGTCGGCCAGTAGCAAAGCGTTCTCGGCCGCGGCGTCGCCACCGCCAACAATGCAAACATCCTTACCGGCAAGTTGTTCGCGATCGCGGGTGGCTGATTCGAGAATGCCGCGGCCGGAAAATTGTGTTTCTCCTGGAACACCGAGTTTCCTTCGCCTGACGCCGGTGGCGATGATGATGCTGATCGACTGTAACTGTTCGCCGCTCTGAAGCACGACGCGTTTTGCTTTTAGATCAACCGACTCGATCGTCGTGTTGGTCCATAAGTCAAATTCTGCCGCTGCGACCTTTGCTGATAAGAGATCCAGAAACGCGAGCCCATTGCTTACACTGACACCGGGATAGTTTTCGATTGCGTTGTAGATGGAGAGAAGCTGACCACCAACAGCTTCACTTTGCTCGAGCACGAGTGTGTCCAGTCCCAGCTCATCGCACCACAGCGCTGCTGCCAAACCAGCGGGCCCCGCGCCGATAATCAAAACATCATGCATTGAATCTGAAATGGCGATTGCATTCGGCGACGCGCATTACGAATCCCACAATTGTAATCACCCGGCGGCGGCGGCTTCACTCGACCCCAACTCCGCGCGAATGGCGTCAGCCACCTGATCGGGCTCGAGCGTAGAGGCGGCAAGCTTCCCATCGCCTCCGATAAACTTTGCCGCCGATGCTAGTTCGCTCGAATCCAAATTCCACCGGCCAGCGCTGCGCTCAAGTTGATTGAGTCTGGACAAGAGCGGCGAGAGATCTCGACGTGTGATGCGTGGCCTAACTATCGTTTCGGCCCATGAGTAATAGGGATAGTCGATGCGGTAAGCCCAACCCTTTTGATACGGGATCGCAATCAGAAACAGTTTGCCTTTCGCGTAACGCGAGATTGCGGTAAAGGGAGCGGCATGCCGCTCCGGATCAAATCCGGAAGGACCAAACACTTCATTCGCAATCGTGATTAGCGACAAAGTTGCGTCGTTGAATTCCTCAACCGTGCTCGCACCGCGCTCAAAACTTTCAAGTGCAGTTGCGATTTGTTGCCAGGGCGCGCGCCACAAATTTTCATATTCATCTGTGCGCATTAAGAGGCGCTCAACCTCCGGCAGCACCAATGCATAGGCGCGCGCGTCGTCGTCGACAAAGGCCCCGGCAAGTTGATTGGCCAGTGGTGAGCCTGCCTCGTTACCCGTTATCGGCTGGTCCGAGCCCTGAATGGCAATGCTGGCACGAATCGCGTTTTCATTTGTGAACTCGGAAAAGTCACCAGCTTCGGCGGCTGGAATTAGTTTATCGCTTAACCCCAGCGCGCGTTCGCCATTGAGCATTGTCCATACCGACAAGACGCCATCGGTATCAAAATGATTGTTGGTAACAAGCTCGATGCCTTGCGTTAGTTCATCCTTGTTCGGCGAGCCAACCAGATTTAAAGCAATTTCGGTCGAGGTGTCGGCCTTTACTTCGCCAGGCGTTTCGTTCCCCTGCCAATGAGAAAAGTGAACACTGTTTGAGACAGTACCATCCACCGAAAGTTTTGCTACGTCGTCAAGACCTGAGTGGTAGAACTCAAATCGCATGGCAGGACTCACTTTCAGGTTGCATTTGTGTGCTGCAAACAGTCTAACTGATCTTCACTGAGGAGAAGAACTGCGAACGCAAAATTACGATTCGCGGCAGCTTTGGCCCGCGTGGTAGGGCAGGGCATGCCGTGCCCCGACGGTGGGTTACATTTCAATCAGATGACAAACTAAACACGCCTTGAGCTATGTCTTGTTTACAACGCGCGTCGTAGTTAGAATGTGCGCT
>JBDUCB010000267.1:0-5986 GCA_040003695.1 bacterium | reverse complement strand
TTTCGCAACACCTTGTCCGGCCGCATTGAAGAGTTTCACCCCATGCGCGAGGGCGAAGTTCGCCTCTACTATTGTGGTCCAACCGTTTGGGACTATGGTCACATCGGCAACTTTCGCTCAGCAGTGGCCGCAGACATTTTGCGTCGTTATCTGAAATTCAAAGGCTTCAAACTTACTCACGTGATGAACATCACGGACGTGGAAGACCGCATCATTGCCAAGTCGCAGGAAGCCGGGCTCAGCATTGACGACTACACGGCGAAATACATTGACGCCCTTTGGGAAGACTTTGATGCGCTTGGTTGCGAGCGGCCCGAGATTGTGCCACGCGCGACGCGTCACATTCCGGAAATGGTTTCCCTGATCGAAAAGCTGCTTGAAACAAACCACGCTTACGCCTCGGATGGTTCTGTCTACTACCGCATCGCCTCGTTTCCCGAATACGGCAAGCTTTCAAAGATCAACTTCGCCGGCAACATCGCGGGCGCGAGCGAGCGCGTTAACACCGATAAGTATGAAAAAGAAGATGCGCGCGATTTTGCGCTCTGGAAAGAACCGGCAAACGCGAATGAGCCCGCATGGGACGCGCGGATCGGGCGCGGCCGCCCGGGCTGGCACATCGAATGCTCAGCGATGTCCATGAAATATCTCGGTGAGACTTTTGATATTCACGCCGGCGGCATCGATCTCGTTTTTCCTCATCACGAAAATGAGATCGCGCAGAGCGAAGGAGCGACGGGGAAACAGTTCGTTCGCTACTGGATCCACTTTGAGCATCTCAAGGTTGAAGGCGAAACGATGTCAAAGTCGAAGGGCAACTACTACACATTTCGCGATTTGAAGGCGAAGGGTTATTCAGCCGCCGGCATTCGTTATTTCCTGTTGAGCGTTCCCTACAACAAACAGATCAATTTGAATTTCGACGTGCTGGCAGGCGCTGAGAAAACCATCGCCGGTCTGCGTGACTTTCGCGCGCGGCTTAGTGAGGCCAAAACTGAACCCGGCATGAACGATGCGCTTCACGCGACGGCAATGCGCGCCGCCGAAGAATTTGAAGCGGGCATGGATGACGACTTGAATACGTCAGTCGCCCTCGCCACCGTTCACAATCTCAGTCGTGAAGTAAACACGGCGCTCGCGCGCAAGAAGGTTAAAGAGGACAACAAGCAGGAGCTACTGGAACTGTTGAAACGAATCGACACGGTGCTGAATATTTTTGGCACGGAAAGTACTGAAATGCTCGACAGCGAAATCCAAAGCCTGATCGATGAGCGCCAGGAAGCTCGTCGCCGTCGCGACTTTGGTCGTAGCGATGAAATTCGCGACGAACTCGCCGGCCGCGACATTATCCTCGAAGACACCAAAGACGGCGTGCGCTGGAAACGAAAGTAGTATTGCCTAACCCCAAACAGGCCCATCAAAATCTTGCAGTCATTGCCAGCAAAACTACTAACATCAGTCTTAAACCTGCTGCTCGTTTTATCACTCGCACCGGTTAGTTATTCGCAACCCCAACCTACAAGGCGGAAACTCGCCGCCCAGGTGCGCAATGAATTCAGACATGCGTGGAGCGGTTACAAGAAGTACGCCTGGGGTCATGATGATCTGCGGCCCTTAACCAGGACCTATCATGATTGGTACGCTGAATCGCTGCTCATGAGTCCCGTTGATTCGCTCGATACGATGATCCTCATGGGGTTGGACGATGAAGCGCGGGACACCCGCGAATACATCGTTAGGAATCTTTCGTTCGACAAGGATTTTTATGTTCAGAACTTTGAAATAACCATTCGCCTGCTGGGCGGATTGCTTTCCAGCTATCAACTGACCGGCGACCAGAGGTTGTTGCATCTCGCAGAAGATTTGGGCACCCGCCTGCTTCCTGCATTTGATTCGCCAACCGGAATGCCCTACCGGTTCGTAAATCTCAAAACCGGCAAAGTGCGCGACGCCGCAAGTAATCCCGCGGAGACGGGGACGTTGTTGATCGAATTTGGCACGCTTAGCAGACTTACAAAAAAACCGATCTTCTATGACAAAGCGAAACGAGCGCTCGTCGAAACTTACAAGCGACGGTCCTCGATCGGTCTGGTTGGTGAAAAGATAAACGTCGAAACAGGACAGTGGCTCGTAACCGATAGCCACATCAGTGGCGCGATCGATAGCTACTATGAATACCTTTTGAAGTGTTGGTTGCTATTCGGCGATCAGGATTGCAAGCGCATGTGGCGCGCGAGTATTACGGCAATTAACAAATACCTGGCTGAACGGCCGGCCGAGTCGGACCTGTGGTACGGACATGCCGACATGAACACCGGGGCGCGCACTGCTACAACTTTCGGCGCGCTGGATGCTTTCTTTCCCGCGGTGTTAGCGCTCTCTGGTGATCTGGCCCGCGCGAAGAGTTTGCAAACTTCATCGTTCCGAATGTGGCAATTGCATGGCATCGAACCCGAAGAACTAAATTTTCGGACAATGGAAGTAACAAACGCAGGCTATGCACTTAGGCCGGAAATAGTTGAGTCGACGTATTACCTCTATCACTACACCAAAGACCCCAAATATCTTGCAATGGGCAAAGTGTTATTTGAAGACTTCGTAAAGTACTGCAGAACGGATGAGGGTTATGCGAGTCTGAAGAGCGTGGTAACGAAAGAAAAGAGCGACGCGATGCAAAGTTTTCTTTTTGCTGAGACGCTCAAATACTTCTACCTGCTCTTCGCGCCCGAGAGGACCCTGAACTTCGATAAAGTCATCTTCAACACCGAGGCCCACCCAATTCAACGAACCTGGTAAGGCCGATCTCAAATCTGTGGGTTGGCACAAAATGAAAGGGCATGGCCGATGCCATGCCCTCGTCAAGGTTATTACATTTCAGGATCAGTTGCTCGGCGGCGGAGGCGGGGGTGGTGGTCCATGATGCTCGAAGCCTGGACCGCCTGGGCCACCGTGGCGTTTCATCATCTTATCAGCCTTGGTGCGTTGTTCGGCTGTCAGCAAACCATAAATTTTCGAGTGCAGCCGCAGATGGTCCACCATTTCATCGGCCATCAATTGCGATTGTTGATTGGCAAGGTTGCGCACAGTGTTCTCGTCGAATTGGCCATTAGCAGTGGCCGCTTGGATTTGCGTGCGAGTCTCCTCCAGTTTTGAGTGACGTGCTTCTTCGGTTGACCGCTGCGCCTCAAGTAAAGCCTTTACCTGATTCTTCTGGTCGTCCGTCAGGTTCAGTTCCCGCGACATATGCTCGACCATGTCGCCCGGACCACCTTCATGCATTCTCTTGAGGCCTCCGTGCTCTTGTGCCAGCGCGAAAACTGCGGCACCGATTACCAGCACGGCCAGGCCGGCAAATAACAAAATTCGATTTCTCATTCTTTACTCTCCTTCAGTTGTTAGGCCGACAGTGTATCCCATCGGGCCGCTATTCAGTACTCAACCTTATACGCCAGTTTCGTCCGAGCAGACGTAAAGACTCAGTTAACGCAATGTAAAGTTTTGTAAAGCAGTAGGACAGGCATTCTTGCCTGTCTGCTTTGATGGGGTGCCTATTTGGTGGTGGTTCGGTTTGGCCTTTGCAAGGTTCATGATCTCATTAGCCCCTGGCTTCAGCCAGGGGTCATGGATGACCACTCAGTCCCTAAACCGTTTCAACGGTTTAAGCTTTGGAAACCGTTAAAACGGTTGGCGCGAAATCGGTGCCACCTAGTCACCGCACTGAAGTGCGGTGCTAATGAGATTTCAAACTGAACCACCAGCGTTTGTTGACACTTCTTTACAAAGACCGCGATGTCGTTAGGCTACAATCGGATTTCCGATGGACAGACATGGGCGTCTGTGATCAACGGAAGCACAGGCAGGGATGCCTGTTCTACACCTATGGACCAGATACTAATCATCGACGACGACGTGGCCCTGTGCGAACTGGTGACTGAATATCTCGAGCCGCACGGATTTCAGATCCAATCGGTGCATCGCGGCGATACTGGAGCCGAAACTGCGCTGTCCGGCGCCTTCGCCATGATCGTACTCGATGTGATGCTGCCAGAGTTGAATGGTTTTGAAGTGTTGCGGCGCATCCGCGCAGCATCGAAAGTTCCGGTCTTGATGCTCACGGCCCGAGGCGATGACGTGGATCGTATCGTTGGTCTGGAAATTGGCGCCGACGACTATCTGCCCAAACCGTTCAATCCCCGCGAACTCATTGCGCGTATTCGCGCCATCCTCCGTCGTAGTCAAATTAATGCCTCGAGCGGCGCTCGAGAAAGCAGCGAGCCAAAACTTTTGACTGCTGCAGATGTGGAACTGGACACGGCCACGCGTGTGGTTCGTCGCGCCGGACAGATAGTCGAACTCACTGCGGTCGAATTTGATTTGTTGGAAAAGTTGCTGCGCGTGGCCGGCAGGATCATAACTCGCGAAGAGCTTTCAAAAGAGGTGCTGGGCCGCAGCACTTCTCCGTTTGATCGCAGCATCGACATGCATATCAGTAACCTGCGAAAGAAATTGGGCCATCAACTCGGTGATGTAGAACGCATCAAGACGGTGCGCGGCGTTGGTTACATTTATGCTGCCAACTGAATAACGATCCGGAGCCACGAACTTGGGAAGAAGTCTTTTTCTCAAAATATTTCTTTGGTTTGGAGCTGCGCTGCTGACGGTGGTCGTCGGTACGTTTCTGGTTGGCGAACTGTTGCGACCCGAACCATTTCGACCGATGCGACGGCCCATGGATGCCGCCGTAAATGGTTATGCGCAAGTAGCGGCCGAGATTTATGAACGCGACGGCCAGCAAGCGCTCGCCGAATACACTGACCGCGTCGAGCGCGACGGCCACATTCGCATTTTCCTTTTTGATAGTCAGCTTCGCGAATTAGCCGGTCGCAAGGTGCCTTCCGATGCACCGGGTCTTGTCCAACATGTCTTTGAAACTGGTGCTCCTGGGTTCGTTGACGACCCTCCGTCAGCGTTAATGGCCCAGCCGGTCACCTCACCGAGCGGAGCGCAATACGTGCTGGTTGCGGAGTTGCCGATGATCATGCGCGCGCCGCATTTGTGGGATCATGCGCTGCATCTGCTGGCCATCATCGTCGTTAGTGGACTTTTTTGTTATTGGCTGGCGAGATACCTAACTGCGCCCGTTACCAAACTGCGCGCGGCAACGCAGGAACTGGCACGGGGCAATCTAAGCGCCCGTGTTGCGCCGGCTTTTGGAAATCGGCGTGATGAACTGGCCTCGCTCGCGGCCGACTTTGACAAGATGGCTGAACAGATTGAATCGCTGGTTAATAGTCAGCGACGTTTGCTCGGCGACATCTCGCACGAGCTGCGTTCGCCTTTGGCTCGTTTAAACGTCGCGTTGGAATTAGCCCGGCAACGAGCCGGCGACGATGCGGCGACCGCGCTGCAACGCATCGAGCGTGAAGCCGAAATGCTTAACGAGATGATCGGGCAACTCCTGGCCCTCACGCGTCTGGAAAATCACACCGAAGCAGTGGAGAAAACTACGTTTGACTTGGCTCGGTTAGTACGAGAGATCGTGGATGACGCAGATTACGAAGCAAGAAATCGCGATCGTTCGGTGCGGCTTGAGTCTCCTGACCTGTGCAACATTCTCGGCAACGAGCAGTTGTTGCGCCGCGCGATAGAAAATGTGGTACGAAATGCGGTGCAGTACACGGCTAAGCAGACTGACGTCGAGGTAAAGCTTGGCTGCGGCAACCAATCGGCGGTGGTAATAACGGTTCGCGATCATGGACCAGGAGTTCCCGCCGAGGCGCTCGACAAACTCTTTCGTGCTTTTTATCGAGTCGATGAAGCACGTGATCGAAATAGCGGTGGCACCGGGTTGGGATTGGCGATTGCCGAACGCGCCGTGCGTTTGCATGGAGGAAGAGTTGAAGCGGCAAATGCAGAAGGTGGGGGATTGCTCATTTCAATTTATCTTCCAGCTAACGGGCCGATAAGTATTTGAATTCGCTGAGAC
>JBDUCB010000062.1:0-5987 GCA_040003695.1 bacterium | reverse complement strand
CTACTTCATCGCGGTTGTAACTCAAGACACAGCGATGAACGTTTTGCGCGAGGTCCTCTACGGGATAAAACAAAAAAGTAACGACGAGACCACTGCGCATCTGGGCGGTAACTGTCGCAGCGGGCGTACGTGCTTTAGCATTGTGAGCTGGTGATACGAACTGAGCTCCAGGTCGCACTACGATAGCGCGCTTGTTTCTCTCCAAAGCCATCTGGTCCACAGTCGCCATTTCTGGATCGCCGGGGATGATGTAGCGCGGGCCATCATTAGCAGGAAGCTCAATGAGCACGCTGCCGTGCTGGGCCATTGCCAGCCTTACGACAGTCTCATCCTTCGTTACATCAACTTTCGCTTCACCTACAAAGAAATCCGCGCGTGCTTGCGGAATGGGTGTAGATGGAAGCGACGGCGCGGTTGTTACGACGCGGCGCACACAGGTCCGACAACGCGCACTGTGTTGAATAGCCGGAGGTGCTGGCTGTTGCGCATACAAAACCGTCGAAGCACATAAGAGCAGCAACAGGGTGTTGATTACCTTCATCGTTTTGATCCTTAGTCTTGTGTGGATTTTACCGGCGTCTCACTCTCGGTTGAACTGAGTTCTTTGTAATCAAGAGCGTTGATGCGAAAACCGGAGCGAAGATTCCTGTCGAGACGGAAGGTTCCGCCTTCGGGCGCATCGGGCAAGAGATCCACAGTCAACAAGACGTGTTTCGTCATGTGCTTGCTCTGGTTCTTCACGACCAAATCAATCTCTTGCGTGCCGTAGACCTTCACAGTTAATGGCTTGCCGGGAGCGTGTTCAAGGTATTCGGGCTTCCAGGTGGTATTCCATTGCTGTTCCCGCTGTGTTTGCAAAATTTTCTGGTCAGTCAAATACTGCGCGAATTTCTTCGCCTGGCCTGGAACCATCAGTCTGAGCGCTCCTTCAATATCCTTCGAGCGTGATCTTTGATCGACACGGTAGAGATAATCGAGAAACGCCTTGACCACGTAGTCCATATCCGCAATTTGAAGCTTGTCCTTCTCGAGCTTGACCGCTTCGGTGGCGCCCAGTTCGCGATCGTTAATCATCACTGTTCGGCCTGAAGACATGTCCACGACGATCCGGTCGGGCCGTTGAATTGATTTGTAAACCGTTCCGAGTATCGCAATGGCTGTGATCAGCAAGCAGAGAATGATGATTCGCGATTGGCGGCGTATGGTGCGAACGTCTGCTGGGTCGCGGTAACAAATAACGGAACCTGATGATTGGAGTTCGTCCAGTTCATGGGCGGTTGGGTCTTCGGCAACTACAGTTGGCAACTCCATCACATTTGCGCTCATACGAGATCTCCTGGCTAGTTCTTCAAGAGTGGGATTGGCTTTACTCGTCCGCGTCCCACCTTCGGTTTCGCCACTCTTACAAGTCGCGTACCAATGAGGAAATAGTGTCCAGTCGCGGAGTAGTGATCACGAAAGTTGTAAAAGCCAACAGGCAAAACGTATGTAAATTCCGACACTGCTCACTGAATAACTATGAAGACGGACTTCGCTTTCTCAGTAGAATGCAGTGGAGAAAAGTTCTCAATAGCGATCACGTCAATCGTGAAGTCGCGGCTTGGATTAGCACTGTCAATACTTCTATTTCTTAGCGAAACATTAGAGAAGTTTGTTGGCGTCGTTGCTCTATTAGCGAGGAAACCGATTGCCGAGCGCACATATTCCTGGGTCTCACGGTAGGGAGGAATCCCGCCCGTAATTGTCTTCGCAGGATTGATCACTCTGCCGTTTGCCAGACGAAGTGAGTGCCCCGTCAGAAAAGCGTCAACTGTGCCTTCGCCCGCGTTATAAGCTGCCAGAGCAAGAGGGATTTTTCCATCATATCTCCTAAGTAAATCACGAAAATATCGGGCGCCGGCATCGATTGCTGTCTTCGGATCGTGTGGGTTTTGCAGCGCGTATCTGGATGCCGTCTCCGGCATAAATTGCATTGGACCGCGCGCACCTTTAGGACTGACCGCTTCGAGTCGATAGCGCGATTCGAGATAGCAGAGAACACGAAGAATGCGCGGATCAATTCCGTAGCGCTGAGCTGAGTCAACAATGAAAGGCTCAAGCTTTTGCGCTCTTTCCTGAACAGACGAATCGCGTCCCTGCCTTACTTGCGCGTGAATACCAATACTCACGAAGAGCACTAAGAGAATTGATGGGACGAGTCCTTGAATCATGATGACTACGATGTGCAATCAATGGACCATCTGAGTGGCACGGCAATTGACAAGAAGGTGGGCGAAAGTAAGTTAATCCGTCACCTTGAGATCAAGGCCGGCGGAAAATAATCCAAGCAACTAGTCGTTGAAAGGAGAAGTGAGAAAATGAGTTACCCGATTGAAACGATGAATACGCCGATCGCGAATCATTCTCGCGCCGCGCGAATGGGTCGCCGGCTTATTGCGATTGGATTGGGATTGAAGGCTGCGCACGGAGCTGTCGCCATAATTCTTATGATGGCGCTCGGGGTCGTGTCAGCCTCCGCGCAGACACCATCCGGCTCGTTCTTTAACGGCCACAGCGGGCAGCTCGGCAACAGTTTGCGCTCCGTCACTTTCTTTCTGGCTGCGGCAATGATCATTGCAGGAATCATTTTCGTCGCTGTTGGCATTATCACGTCTGGTCTGCGCGAGTCACTCTCAACATGGAAATTCATTACCGGAGCGGCATGTTTCGCCTTCGGTGGAATCTGCGCGGCGGTCTACGCCTTCAGCCAGGGAGATACCGTCCCATTAGACAACCAATTCTGATTCCAGAGCGCACGGCAACAAGCCGTTAATAAACCACTGCGTCCAGCTTCTGAGGTGCGAAGAATGCGAGCACGCCCTATTAGACGAAACATATATCTGCCGGTAGTGCGCTTTGGCGTCGCCGATAGCGATTGGTTTTCCGTCTTGTTGATTTCGTGCGCGGGTTATCTCGCGCCAGTGCCTTTCGGAATCACACTGCTCTATGTCCCGTTGCAAATGTGGACATGGTTGCTGGCCACTGCGGGAAGCATTGCCTTCTTCAACTACATTCGCATCGGACGCAAACCGTATTGGCTACAGCACCAAACCAAGGGTTTGTTGGTACACCACCGCCAGTACCGTGCGATTCCTCACGGGAGAGGGCCTGGATTTACTCGCTCGTGGGTCATCGACCTTGAAGGTGTTTCAGGTGCAGAAAACCCGCTGCCGTTACAGACAGTCAACTCATCGTTACTGCAACACAACAATGTCATTCAGGAGGCTTGCGAAGAGAGATGGAACGCGCTCTGGGTTACGACGAACTAGCCGATGAAGAAGAACTCGACGGCAGAACAAAGCGGCTGAGCCGCCCTCCGGGAAGACGACGAGATGCCTCAATTGTAGGGCTCTACAAAGATGCCCTGCGACACAAGGATGGGGCTCTCACGGTTGCCTATCAGGTAGAAACGCCCGCGTCGATGTTTGCGGATGACGAGATTGTCGATATTCGCTATGACGATCTGGCGCGGATGCTCGCATTCGAAAAGCCGCCCGGGACATTGGTTCAGTTCAGATATGCAACGACTCCCGATCCGGGGCGAGCAATCACGGCTGTCATAGGTTCGCGGGCGCGGGAAGGAACTCATACACTAGCCGGCTTGCTACAAGCCTCAAATCTCGATTGGCTCCGCAGCTCGGCAAAGAGCCTTCCCTATCGTCGAAGCGTCCTCACCATGTGGATACGTGTTCCACCAAAGAAGCGTGGAAACTCAACTATGTGTTCGCTCAGAGGTTTCAAGTGTGCTTTCGTGAGTGAACTACGAGCCAGGGGTTTTGCCGCGACGCTAAGGAATGTATCAGAGATCTACTCACGTACCGCTGACGACTCGGTCGTGCGAAGCACCCTGGAAGAAGAAAATCGCGCTTACGATCGCGCAAATAGGATCTGGCGACAGATTGAGAATTCATCACCGCTCATGCTGCGGCGGTTCACACGACAGGAGATATGGGAAGCCGTCTTCTTTGGTCACTGCCAGAACGCCACGTCTGCTCCTGTTCTGCCGGAAAGACCTGGCCGAGATCTGCGAGCTTACCTATGCGCTGAAACAATTCAGGGCGAGTTGAATTATCTGATGCATGGAGAATGTCCCATTGCCATTGTCTCGATGTTCACGCCTCCTAATGAGTTTGTGACTGCGGATACGCTGCGTGGCTTGATCGGACGACGAGATTTCAACAGCCGACATACCGTCGTTACTGAATACCTTTTTCCAGAACAAAGGAAGGAAACGAAGCGCCTCGACCGCCGCATCAAGCAGGTCAAGCGCACCTTTACAAAGCGGGACAATCCAGAAGGTGCGGCGGCACTCCGAAGTCTGCGCGCCGTGCGCGATGAAGTTGCCGGCGCTCGTGAGTCCCTTCTGCCGACCCGCTTTTACGTCATTCTATATGGCGAGCAGGCCACAAACTTTGCCGAACTGAAGCATTCGGTCGATGCGCTTGACGAACAATGCGAAAGAGTTGTCGCCGCCATTCGGCAAATTCCGGGCGCGAATGCCGACCGCGAAGAGCCAGAGGCGTTGCGTGCCCTTTATCCATCCGCCATGGCCGGAGAGCTTTGCCCAAAGCTAACTGGACGTGAGCTGACTGAAGTCTCAAACTCAGTCGTCACTCTAACGCCAACGGAAGATTCGTGGCCGGGGGCTGACAGGCCACACACGCTACTCTCAACCGCGACTGGTCGCTTGATCGGTATTGACCTTTTTGATCGTAATCGGATTCCTTCTCCGCTTATTCAGATCATCGCTGCCCCGCGCGGAGGCAAATCAATCCTTATGGCCCAGTTCGCTTGCGACATCCTGGCAAGCCTGCGGGACGCCAGTGTCAACGCCATCGATATCGGTGAAACCCTGTGGCCGCTGGTGACGGTACTCGGTGGTCGTTACATCAGGCCACAACCCGATGAAGTGCGCGCTATTAACATCTGGTCCTACCCGGACTTAAAAGATGGAGAAATGCCCGACGATATACAAAAAGCGCTTGTGGTCGGCGATTTGAAGATGCTGGCGCGAGTGAAGGAAGAAGATAAGACGGCGGAAGACATTATCGGCGCGGTCGTCTCACAGGTTTACGAAAACATTGTCTCGCAAAACGGCCGCGGTCGGCCATTGTTTGAACCAATTCTCTCGCATTTTGTCGCTCAGCTTCGAACCTATCCTTTTGAGTCGGAGATGGTCAGAGAGCGACGCGAAACGCTTGTCCTGGCTCTCAGTAATTACATTGGCCATCCGTGGCTGGATGCGCCTACACATGCTGACTATCAAGAAAAGTCACCCTTTGATGTTTTTGAGCTCGGCGCCCTAAAGGATTTTCCCCATGACATAAAACTGTCGCTCGCTTATCGCATTGCGGCACATGTTGCGCGTTGCATTGGGCGCAGACGCAACGACGGCACTCGTGCTCCTACTGCAAATCTCTTTGATGAAATGTGGGAGATCAAGGAAGAGTACCCGTTCATTTTTAAGGTGCTTCAGCATGCGGGACGCAAGGGGCCGAAGGAAAACTCAATCACGGTACTCGCTACTCATGCGTTTGAAGACATTGAAGATGTGGCTTCACTGTCTAAGACGGGCAACGTTCTCTTTATCGGTAAGCAACTAGGCGACTACTCGAAGATGGTGGCTCACGCGAAGCTATCGGCTAACGGCGCAGAGGCCATTAGCCATATCAAGACTGCTCCCGGACGGTTCTCCCAATTCGTTATGGTCATTGGCACCGGTCCCGATCAGGTGGTTGAAGTGGTTCAGCATGAGTTGAGCCCTTTGATGCTGTGGACGCTTACTACGAATGCCGATGAACGGAATGCGCGCAGCTTAGTAGCTGCTTACCACCCAGAGTGGTCAGAGATGCAAGTACATGCCTGGCTGGCCCAAAAGTATCCTCGTGGCTTAACGGCAGTTGGCTTACGTGAGATCGACGAGTCTCTTCTACATATTGCTGCCTGAA
>JBDUCB010000405.1:0-5992 GCA_040003695.1 bacterium | reverse complement strand
TCACTGTGCTGACTTTTTTCAATTTCTTCGTGATCCTGGGAGCCGTATGCGCGATCATCGGATTTATCAGACTGACCACTCCCAGATGATCGCGATCGATTCGCTATTCGTGTAATTGTGAAAAGGATTGTTGCATTAGCCGCACTCACAGTCGCTGTGGGTGCGGCCTTTTTCTTCAATCGCGACGGTTCGCCCGCAGCGCGCCGCGACGCGTCTAATCATTTTGTGCAGATACAGGGCAGCCGCTTCGTGATCGCCGGGCAACCGTTTCGCTTTGTCGGCGCCAACGTCGCCGTCATGTATCGCGATGATGATCGCCAACGCATGCCGGAAACGTTGCGCCAGGCCGCACAGGCAGGAATTCGCGTCGTGCGCATCTGGGCATCGGGGGAAGGTGGTCCAAACGATGTGGGTCCCGTTGCCGACCAGGCAGACTGGCCGCGCACGCATCCCTTTCGCTGGGCGCCAGGCAGTTGGAACGAAGAAGCATTCGTTCACCTCGACAATGTGATCGCGCAAGCCGCGCAGAACAATCTGCACGTCCAGTTGTGTTTGGCAAACTGGTGGCGCGACACCGGAGGAGTTAGTCAATATTTGCGCTGGGCCGGCATCGATGACGCTGCGGATAACAAGTACCATTTCGGCATCAATCCGGAACGCGCCATGCTATTTTATTCAAACGAGAAAACGCGGCAACTTTATCGGGAACACCTGGAAAAGATCGTCAATCGTCGCAACACCGTAACGGGTGTTTTCTATCGCGATGACCCCACGATTCTGGGTTGGGAGTTGATGAACGAAGCTCAAGCCGTGACCGGACGTTGGGCTGAAAGGCGCGCCTGGATCGCTGAGATGAGCACTTATCTGAAGTCGCTGGATCCGAATCATGCTATCGCTCCAGGTGATTGGGGCTATCGCACAGCAGCGGAGAGAAGAGAATGGATAGCGGACCATCGCCTGCCGCATATCGACTACTGCGACGTTCATAATTATCCGAAAGACGACAGCGACAGCTTTGTTGATTCGCCGGCGGCATTGCGCGAATTTGTAGAGAACCGCGCAGCGGCTGCTTTTTCATTAAATAAGCCACTCGTCTTTGGCGAATTTGGAATTGGAACAGAGGGCTATCGCGGCTTTTCGCAAACGGAATGGTTTCGCGCGTTTTTCGAGAGCAATGTTCGAGAAGGTTCTGCCGGTGCGATGTTCTGGATCTTTACGCCTGACCCGGGCCGCGGTTATGGAATTACATATTCGACGGCGCGCGATCAGGGAGTCCTCGCCGAGGTGAGCCGCGCTGCGCAGATGTTTGCGGCGCTGAATTCGGCCGACCCACCGGAACGGTTAACCGACGCCACGCGTCATTTGGTGCCGCGACAGTTTGCCTGGTCGCGACCGGCGGGCGACGCCGCGACTATTCCCCAATTGACGGTCCGCGAAGAACGATCGCTCCTTTGTCAGTTCAAACCGCAGATGGCCGCTGCCGAGCAATTCGAAAAGATTGGCAGTGGACCAGGTTACATCTGGGGATTCGGCGTCGGCCATCTTGATTACGTGGTGCCGGCGCGTGCCGATCGGCGTCGTGTTAGCCAACTGATCGTGCGAGCCCACATTCAACCGGTGCTGCCCATCGATGCGAAGCCAGAACAGATCAAGACGCGCGTCACGCTTTTTGTTAACGGTGCGGACTGTGGCTCCAGGCTAATTTCGGTCGAGCCCCGCGGCGTCCCACTGATTCAGGAATGGCATATCGAGAAATTGCTGGTTCGATTGCGCGCCATGCGTGGACTGCCAATCACAATTCGCTTTGCTGTCACTGCGGATGCTGATTGGCCGTATGGCGTGAACATTTCAAACTGGCCCGAGGGCTATGAGTCGCATGACGCGAAACCAGTGGAAGTGGAAGTCAGAAGGCAGTAGGCAGTAGGCAGTAGGCAGAAATCAGAAGCAAAACTCAGGGTAGAGTTAATTGCTGCGCGCGGGTTTACTCAACAGCGGGTGAATGTTGCTGGCTAAAGGAGGCAACGTTCGCGCTGTTTCGACAACAGTTTCCTGTGAATTCTTGTCCAACTGATACACCGAAGCCGATAGCGCCGGCCCAAGCGTCGTCTGAAATGTCGGTGTAGCAGAGCGCGAAAGAACATTAAGCACAGCCTCATTACTAAAGTAACGACGGCCACGCGCGTCAATCACGAAATCGCCTTCCTTGAGTTGTTTCAAAGCATTCGGATCTGACAACGAAACACATACCAGGTCGGCGCGGCCAGCTCGTTGCGCGTAGAAGGCAGCCACAATGGGTACCTCGCTCGCAACATGAACGCCCGGCTTTGCGCGTTTGGCTATCTCAAACATTACAGAACGCACACTGGCATCATAGAATTCGTCGTGCGGAAAATAGTAGCCTGCGCCCGCCACGCCTCCACCCAAAGCATTAGTAAAAAGTCTGAAGTGTGGGGCTACCGAAGCCGCTGCCCGAACTGACCCAATGATAACCAGGGCAACCAGTGCCGGTCGCAGGTAGTTTGTGGGCCAGCTTGCACTCAGCAAACTGGAAAGCCTCTCTGTAATCCAACCGCTTAAGAATTGAATGCCGATCGCCGCAGTTATCAGCACTGCGGGAAGAGCGACCGTGAAGTAACGCGTGAATTTTCCGCCGACAAAACTGAACGTCATCATCCAGAGGAAAAGCCACAACATTATGAAATAGCGACCGTCGCCCAGCTTGCGCCGGAAAAGTAGCGGCAATCCAATCACAAATCCGATCAGTGTTAGCAAAGGTAGTTTGACGGCGACAAAAAGATGATAGAAGTACCATGGTATCCCGTTAAACCAATCTGTCAGGCGCTGGCTATAGACCTTGCCCATGAACTCGTAACCATGGTGCGCGATCAGTTTTTGTCCCGCGAACAGTCCCATCTGCTTCCACGTGCCCGGCAACAGGATGGTGGGATTGAGCAGCAGGAAAGTGAGACCCATGATTGCGAAGAATGCGAGCATCCGTTTTTTACCGAGCCGCCAGCGTGTTTCGGGAATAGCCTGAAAGACCCAGTAGTAGGCGATGGTAATGGTAATTAGCTGCGGCACGTATTTTGAAGCCACCATCGCGCCAAACGCGGCGGCCGTGGCCCAGTAATACTTCATGGGTTTCACGTCTGGCCTGCTTTCCGCCACGCGCTGGCCGCGCAACCAGAAAACATTCGCCAGCAGAAAAAAGAACAAGAGGAACGTGTCTTCTTTCGCGATACGATTAAATCCAATTGCGCTTGGATCAAACGCCCAAAGCGCGGCCGCGATCAATCCGACTTCCGCTCCGAACAACTCTGCGGCTAGCAGGTAAACAAGAATTGCAGTCAAAGCTCCGAACAGCACGTTGGGAAAACGAAGCGCAGTTTCCGTCGAGATTGGGTTATGGCTTCCGAGTGAAATGCTATTCCATTTGTCCGCGAATACGACCGTCGCTGTTTGCAACGCTTTCATCAGCAGGGGATGTTCGCCGTTCGCAGATGTCAGACCGTGCTGGCGATAGTCTGTAACTGCCTCGAGCTTGTTCAGCTCGTCTTCACTCAATCCTTCCGCGCTCAAGTGTGTGAGGCGAAAAGCAAAGCCGGCGACGACGATCAGCGCGAGCGTGATGACAAGCATGCGCGCGTCGATAGAAACGAGACCTCTTTTGGCGAAGAACTCGGGTCTTAACGCGGCGGTAACAATTGCTTCTGCTTTAGCTGCCAACTTGTCTTCCCCCAGGCGTCCGGATGGAACTCCGGTCGGCGGTCAGTGAACAATTTGGCCGCCAACAAAAGCCGCAAGGGTAGCGCGAATTAATGTCCCAAGCAACCTGAGTTTACGCGGCATTCCGTCGGCGCCGTGCAGGCTTGCAATTCCACCGGAAATCAGCCAAGATTCGCGACGTTTATAAGGCAATCGCCGCGGCCGCAGTCTTGCCAGATCCGTAGACACTGCATTAACCGCTGGTAATTATTCGCAACCGTTTTTCATAGGCTTCGACTCAATTGTCAGCCGCATAAATCTCGCGCTTACTCGTTAAACTCAGGAGAGGAAATATCATGGCAGAAATTCAGGAGAACATTCCGACTGCTCCGCCTGTACCGGCGGAAACGGGAACTGATGCACCGGCTTTCCGCATCGATCAAAAACTTCACCAGATACTTTATAAGGCAGAGACGCGGCCCAAGCTCGAGCCCATGCCGGAAAACGTTCTTCCCGAACCAGTCTATCCGCAAAAGCCAAATCCGGTGGAGATGACGGAACGCCAGTATCAGAAGTTGAACGCCATTCGCACCTGGAAGACGTGGGGATCGCCTTACTTCAAATCGCGCTGGCATAGCGGTGAATTGCGACCGATCATTCCTTATCTGTTTACCGAGTGGAAGTGCAACCTGGATTGTCACTACTGCTGGTCCTATAACAATGCCGTTAAGGGCATGACCGAAGATGTTGCCAAACGTTCGATCGATTGGTTGCATTCAATCGGCTCGCGCGTGTTGGCGCTGATGGGTGGCGAGCCGCTGCTGCGGCCGAAGTTCATCCACAAGATTGTCGACTACAGCGCCAAGAAAGATATCTTCGTTTACTTGCCGACAAACGGAAGACTGATGAAGCCCGATGTGATCGATCGGCTTGGTGATGCGGGTATTGCCACAGTTAACCTGGCAGTAGATTCGGTGAAGGATCGAAAATCTTTGCCAAAGGCGTTTGAACCGATCAAGCCGTACTTCGAATATCTGGTCAAGCGGCAACGTTACTATGGCTACACCGTGATGTTCAATATCAACATCTGCCATAACAACATGGACGATGTTAAGGAATTGACTGAGATTGCTCACGACAGCGGCATCGCCACGGATTATCACATCAACGAGACGCCGATGACCGAGCAGGACCACTTCAAACACTTAACTGAGAACCAGACCTACCTGACGCCGGACGATTGGCCGAAGGTTGATGCGTTGCTCGATTATCTGAACGACAAGCGAGTCAATCATGGCTACAAGATGGTTAATCCCATCCAGCACATGGAAGACATGAAGCTGTTGATGCGCGGTAAAGTTCCACCCTGGCAGTGCCGCGCCGGCCAAAACTCGCTGATCATTCGCACTGATGGAACGCTGGCGCCGTGTTTCCCGATGTATTCGGCAACCCACGACTGGGGTGTGGTCGGCGATCACAAGTTTGACGTCAAGCAGCTCGATGAGATGAAGGTAGACTGCACCAAGCATTGTCTATCGACCTGCAATTACATCCTTGGTTATTGCTATGACACGATGCGCGTGTTGACTTGGGCGGCGAAACAGGCCAAGCACGGATTCAAAGGCGTAAGCGGCAGCTTCTAAAGTTGCTAACATCGACATGAAAAACCGGAGTCACAGATTTGTGGCTCCGGTTTTTTCTTTGTAGAGCAAACTTTAGTTTGCAGCTCTATTAAATTCGCAAACTAAAGTTTGCGCTACTTCTAAACAAGCCGTGCGCCTCTCATCGTAACTAATGCAACTAGAACGTTGACGACGACGCCGATCGCAATCCCGAGCAAGTATCTCTTTCTGCTCACTTTCTTTTTAAAATGAACCAGCAAGAAAATGCCGAGCGGCATCCAAATCAGGAGAGACGAAAACAAACCCGGTCCATAACCCCCGTTGCTTATGCTTGTCAGCGTGTGAGTCAGACCGTTGACCAGCACGATTGACGCCATAATAATGACCATCAGGTGGGGGAAGTTGAAGCGGCGCGCCAATATAACGCCGCCAGCCATCATCATCGCGCCAAGGCACTGGACCACTAGAAACCTGGCAGACGAAAAGTGCACGCCGCGCACCCGGAGAATGTACGCCGAATAACCTTCGCCGCCCCAGTACTCTTCCACGATGTGAATCAGATACGTGACCGGAATAAGCCATGACCAAAAGTCGATCGCTGCGAAGTGCTTGTTGCGACGTTTCAGATCCATAATCAAACGAAAATATTTTCGGCACGTGCCGCG
>JBDUCB010000227.1:0-6050 GCA_040003695.1 bacterium | reverse complement strand
GTAAAAGGGCGGTGCTGCATGAATGAATGGTTCAGAAAATTTTCTATTGCCGCGGCAAATTCACTCGGCTCGTCGTGGATGTTTATCGCAAACATCCTCTTAATTCTTATCTGGCTGGTCTGCGGACCGTTCTTTAGGTTTTCTGACACCTGGCAGTTGCTGGTGAATACCGCGACCACAGTCTTCACCTATCTGGCGGTATTCCTTATTCAAAACACGCAGAACCGCGACGCCAAGGCAATCCATCTAAAACTGGATGAGCTCATCAAAGGTGTTGAGGGAGCGCGCACGCATCTGGTCAATCTAGAAAATTTCAGTGACGAAGAGCTTGAATCCCTGCAGAGCGAATTTACCCGGTTGCGAACGAAACATGAGCGACTGCAAAGCGGAGGTCGGGCAACCAAGCCCGCTGAGCTGTCAAGCCCCTCCCCGTAATTGGAATTCACGCGGCATTGGTACTTGTTTAAATTGTCCGCGTAAATTATGAAACAATCTGCAAGAAAATCTCACCAGTTATCCATTGTGCGAGCAGAGTCCGCGCACGATGAGGATTCGGCTATGGATTCAGCCTCATCGCTTAAGGAGTTTTTCAGTGGCTGGCTCGATTCTGTCGCGCCTGAGCTTTCAAGCGCACAGCCCGAGGAGGCTCGCACCAAAGCTCCGCGTTATCGAAATCGTGACATTACCTCGACCGATATGGTGCGCGTCAGCCGCGCGACTGTGCGAGAAAGCTCTGACCATCGTCATTGGCCTCCCGAAGTGGTTGCCCAGTTTCTCGCCGCCGATGTCATTTGTAAAAAAGAGGAATCCACTTAATCGCATAAGTTTCTTCTTCATGATCCATCCAACTAAACTCCTGCTGGTTTTGAAACAAACGATAAGGAATTCTCGCTACACTATCTCGTGCTAACGATCAAACGAGATGGATCGCAAAAAAACTGCAAAGTAGATCATTTGCGTTTCGCGTTCGGTTCGGCCCGGTACTTGCTAACCCGTTTCGCGGAGGAAAGTAAACATGTACTCAAGCAAAGCACGAAACGGCTTTTGGGGAGCACTTCTGGCTTTTTCAATCTTATTCGGAATCGGCTTAACCGCCGCTTCGACCACTCAAGCGCAGAACCGCGATTGGGAGCGACACCGCCAGGATCGTGATCGAGATGGTGACAGGGATTGGGACAGAGATCGCGACAACAACGACCGGCACCGCCGGAATCGAGATCGGGATCGGGATAATCGTTGGAACCGCAATGGCCAGTACGGTAACAACGGTCGATATGGACGAGGCCAGGGCGGATACGGGAATTACGGTTACAACGTCTATCAGGTGGCGCAACAGCAGGGCTATCAGGACGGACTTTTCACCGGGTCCAGCGATGCTCAGCGCGGCCAAAGCTACAATCCGCAACGTTCTCACTATTACAGAAACGCCAACTCCGGTTACAACTCTTCGTACGGCAATCGAGGCCAGTATCAACAAGCTTATCGCCAGGGATTTCTGCAGGGCTATCAGCAGGGATTTCAACAGTACGGAGGCTACAATCGCAACGGAAACTACAGCCGCCGCTGGCCCTGGTAACTGACCGTAACGCGAACTCTTAGTTTGCGCCACGAAGAAAAAATGCCGCGCCTACAGAGTTGCGGCATTTTTTCATGTGAGTCCCTAATGATTCGTGGGTTACCTCAAGCAAAAGCGCCATAAGCTCGAGATATTTATAGAAACTGTCATCAGGCTGAAAACTATTCGGAGTTGAGGCCAAATCATGTTTGGCCGCAACTCCGAAAAGACGCCTCCCCACGGCGAAAAACGAAAAACTATAAACATTCCGCCGCTACGCGGCTGACTTCAACCCTCCAACGTTGAGATCAATTTTGTCGTTTCTGCCCACAGCTTACTGACCGCTTGCTGCCTTGTTATTCTGTTCATCAAGCCAAGTTTTCAGTGGCGCGAAATAATCGATGATCGCCGTTGCGTCCATCTTGTCTTCGCCGGTCATGGCTTTCAGTGCTTCCGGCCAGGGTTTGCTTAAGCCCATCGCCAACATCTGCTTCAACTTGTCTCCCGCTTTTTTATTGCCGTAGATCGAACATTGATAGAGCGGTCCATTGAAGCCCGCTTCGCGACATAGCGCGCGATGAAATTGAAACTGCAAAATCGCGGCGAGAAAGTAGCGAGCATAAGGCGTGTTGGCCGGCACATGATATTTCGCGCCGGCGTCGAAATCCTGCTCAGAGCGAGGCGCCGGCGGGGCGACGCCCTGATATTTCTGACGCAGGTCCCACCAGGCTTTGTTGTAGTCGTTTGGTCCAACTTCTCCCGAAAAAACTTTCCAGCGCCATTGGTCCACCAGGTAACCGAAGGGTAAAAAGGCGACTTTATCGAGCGCGCGTTGCAGCAGGAACCCGATGTCCGCACTTTGATCCGGAACTTTGTCGATTAATCCAATTTGTTTTAGATAAGGCGGCGTAACCGACAACGCCATCGTGTCGCCGATGGCTTCATGAAAGCCGTCATTGGCGCTGTCACGATACAAGAAGGGCTGGCCCGCATACGCCATTTGATAATAGTTATGTCCCAGCTCGTGATGAACAGTGGTGAAGTCTTCCTCGTTAACCTGGATACACATCTTCAGGCGCACATCTTTTTCGTAATCGATGTCCCAGGCGCTCGCATGACAGACTGCCTCATGGTCCACCGGCTTAACCAGCATCGAGCGTTCCCAAAACGTCTGTGGCAGTGGATCGAAACCAAGTGAAGTAAAAAACGATTCGCCGTAGTGAACTAACTGCTTCGCGTCGGTGTTGCGAGCCTTAAGGATTTGCGTCAGATCGTAACCACGATCACCCGCGCCTTCAGGTTTGAGCAGCGGATAAATATTGCCCCACTGCTGCGCCCACATGTTGCCGAGCAGGTGCGCCGGAATCGGTCCATCGAGTGGCACCACTTCTTTCCCATATTTTTCCGAGAGCTTGCGTCGCGTGTAGGTGTAAAGCGAATCGTAAAGCGGTTTCACCTGTTGCCACAGGCGTTCCATCTCGGCAGCAAACGCGTCGGGCTCCATATCATATTTCGCGCGCCACATGGCGCCGGTATCTTTGAAACCCATCTCCTTCGCGCCTTTATTACTCAACTCAACAAAGCGCACGTAATCTTTTCGATAGGGTGGGGACACCAGATGCCAGCCCAGCCAAATCCGTTTCAGTTCTTCAGGGTCGCGGCTGCTTCCCATGATTTCTTCCATATCGCCGAGCGACAGGCACTTTCCTTTATCACCTTCCGGGCAATACTTGCCCTTGCCGTAGTCACCTTCGAGCGACGCGGCCAGCTTGGTTAATTCATCTCGTTCGGTCGGATCTTTGGGCGCGGGCAAGGTCAGCGACAACTTCAAAAGTTTAAGCTTGCGGGCTACGTCGTAGGGCAAGTCGAGCCCATCGAAACGGTTCGATTGGTCGGCGAGTTCGGTAGTGGCGGCAATCACGTCCTTGTTGGTATCGGCGGACATCGCCTCGGTGTCGTCGGTGATATAGGTGCTCTTCACCCAATCCGCGCGGCTGAATTTGACGTTCAGATCAAACAGCCGTTTCTCGGCATCCGCGACAAACTTCTCCGCTTCGGCGGACGTTCCCTTTTCACCCGGCGTTGAAACCAAAGTTTGATTCTTCGAACACGATGACATAAGCGAAAGAGTGACGATAAGGAAAACTAACGCACCTGTCCACACGCTGCTGCTGCGGCGAAAGAGATTCATAAGAGCCTCCACTGGCTTAACGGGTTGATAGTTTGTCTGCGGGGATCGATTGGGATTGTAACCAGTGCCGATCGAGTTGGAAAGTCCAAGCCGGCCCGACAATAAGAAAAAGATTATTCCGCATTTTAGTTCGTTCATGATAAGTTGCGCGCAGCGGAGGATGCGTCCCATGAAATTTTCGTCAGATTCGATTAAGCTCAAATCGAAAGCTCAAAACGAAGACTTCTGTTTCGACCTCGAGACACCGCGTGGACACTTTTTCGCGGTGCTCGATTTTGGCTCGCACGATTACGCAAACCTCAATGCAACCCTGAAGGGCAAACTTGAAACAATCGTCGGCTCGTTTGTTTCTTTATCCAGATTCTCAGCCGAGCTGTTCCTCGGTTTTCTGGCGAAGGAAATCAATAACTTCCTGCACAATCTTGGCGAACAATCGGGAGGTCCCGATCTGCTGGCAAGCGGGGCGCTTTGCCTGGTAAACGGCAATCGCCTGACTTATTTCCTTTGCGGCGACGTGCAACTCAACGTCATTAACAATGGAAGGCTACTGCCGTTGTATGGGCCAGCGGCCGGTGAGTCGGCTTCTAACCGGGCGGGCATCCCTCTTGCGGTGGAGGAGAGTGGTGCGAAGGCGCTCGAACGCCTGGGCGCGCACAACCAGGAGGCCCCCCTCACCGATGTCGTGCAGTCGTTCACTTTGCAGGATGCTGACCTCGTTCTGTTGATGACTCGTGGTCTTCATGAAGTATTTGGGGACCGAAAGCTGGCGGAGCAAATCGCCGGCGTGGGCTCAACCGATCCAAAAGTGATCAGCGATGGCTTGATGAAGGCCGGGGCTGCTGCGCAGGAAGATCGCAGCCTGGTGGTGATGGGTGGCCCATACGAGCAGTATGTGGATCCGGTGCTGGCCGATCTGAGCAAAGCAGTGGCAGCTCTCGAATCCCGGATGGACGCGCTGAGCGAATCCGACCAGACGAAAGGTTCAAGCCAACTTGAAGCGGACCAGAGAATTGGGCAACAACTGGAAGGATTAAAAGATGATTTGAGAGGGAAGGCTGCCCAGATCGATCTGCTGGAACTTGATGAGAGATTGAAAAAACTGAATGAACTGCTTTTACAACAACCAAACTCCGCAGGCTTAGAGAGCGACCTTAAATACGTTGGACCCGATCCGCGGCCAAGTGTGGAAAATGCAGACGCGGTGACCCGCGGCCCGGGCATTCCGATCCTGATAGTTGCACTGCTCGTGCTTGCGGCCGCGCTTCTTGGTTCGTTCATAGGCGGCTGGATGCAATCGGGTGCCACCAAGAACGGATCGGAAGTTTGGTCAGTTACCTCCTCCGGTAATCAAATCACGATCAGCCGGTTAGACTCCGAGCCGGCGACAGTAACGCTGAATGTTGCTCAGCCTGTAAACGCAACTGGCGAGCAAAAGTTCTCTTCCTTCGCAGATGCTAGGCGATACATCGATACGATTGCGCAAGCTGCCTCAACTGCGCCGCCTTCGGCAGTAGTTACGCAAGCTGCCGAAAACAAATCTTCCAACGCAGTCACTGAGGTTGCGGTGAAACAAGGCGACACGCTGAAGAAACTTGCCGACCAGTACAACGTTCCCGTGGAAAAAATAATGTCATTGAATCCCACCATCAAGCGTCGGACCACATTACGAATCGGCCAAAAGGTTGTGCTGCCCGCAACGCGGACGACCGTGCCATGATAACAACCTCACCGGTCGCTTCTCCGACCGCTAGCCATTAGCTGGCAATTCTGCAGCACACAGCAATTACTCTCGGCCCAGGCGATTCTCTAAATTCGACTTGCTACGCGCACAGCTCGACACTAGATCGCCTGGAGAACTCAATCCCGAGATCACGAACTGGGCCATTAGTCTTCCGGGTTAGACCGGCCCCACCAAGCCGCTGAGGTTTAGTGTCCTGTGTGGCCGTCAGGATTCAACAAGCCGATTGACGCCAGCAAGCGTGCACACCATGACGCTTCCCGATAGCACCGAATAACGGGTGGGCTTGAAAAGTTACCTTCTGAAGATTAAATCGACTGGGTTGGCGGTGGGAAGGTCTAAGGTTCGACGAGACCCTTTTTTATGTTGCGCTGCCAGGCTTCGTAGTTGCGAATGCGGCGTTTTGCCTGTTTCCGAGTTAGTTTCATTTCCACGGCCACATGATCAATGCGCGCGGTTCGGTCCTTCTTCTTATCATAGCGATCGCCAGGGGCCCGCAAATAGATCTGGTAAGCCTGCGTCCATTCCGACTTAACATCGGCAGTTGCCTGTTTACCTCTTTGTTC
>JBDUCB010000205.1:0-6052 GCA_040003695.1 bacterium | reverse complement strand
CATTGGGCGCGAAATAGTAAATGAGATTGAACGTCAACAAGATAAACATCAGCGCAATCGGAAACTGCAGAATCTTCCAAACGAGGGTAAACGCGTTGCTGAAGCCAAAGTGCGCGGCGATTGCATCACCAATCCTGCCACCGTACAACACGATCGCGAGCGCTACGACAATCAGGATCGACAGCGTGATAGTAAGCAGGATCGCTACCAGCCTCACCTTCCACCAGGAACGTTTTTCTTTCACGCCATAGGCGACATTCAGCGTGTCGGTGATGGCGCCCATTCCGTTTGACGCCGCCCAGAGCGCTGCCAATAGTCCCAGGGATAACTTTCCGCCGCCGGCGGCCTGGCTAATCTCGTCGAGCGTGGTGCGGACCAGCGTGACGGCCGAATAAGGCATAACCGTCGCGAGATAAGTGAGCAACTTGGTGCGTAGGTCAGAACCTGCCTGGGCGAAATAACCAAGCAAGGTCATCAGAAAAAGCAGCAGTGGAAAAAGCGCGAGCAGAAAGTAGTAGGACAGTTGTGCAGCACGACCAAAGATGTCGTGATCGGAAATGCGCGTCCATAAACCGGCGCTGAATTTTTTCAAGCCCACAACGAGAACCCCCCTGGATAGATAATTCCGGTTGCCAGATTAAATTAAGTGGAGGCACGGATTCTAGCACGCGGTTCGCGCGCAAAATCGAACAAGGAAGGGGGTTAGGTTGGAGAAAGGTCGAACGTTCAGTAGCCAGCCGTGGATTATTTCACCATGGTACCCGTACGACTCCAGCGCGTGTTGTTGAAAAAGTCGAGAATAAAATTGCCGCTCGACGGCGCGCTCTCGTCATAGGACCAGTAAACAAACATCGCTCGGCCAATAACCAGCTCGCGGGGCACAAACCCCCAGTAGCGACTGTCTTCGCTGTTGTTGCGATTGTCGCCCATGACGAAATATTTGCCTGCAGGTATCACGATCTCCCTGCCATCACCTTCAAGCTTGAAGATCGGGTAATCCTCCTCAACGAAATCGGGATTGTAGTAAACGTCGTAAGACTCGCCAGGCTTACGGGGCGAGGCATTCTTGAGGTTAAGGGGTGCTTTGTCGTTGTTATCGACCGCCTCGATTTGATGTTCCGGGAGGGGCTTACCGTTGATGATCAGATTCCTCGCTTCCATACGGATGTGGTCGCCGGGCAGGCCAATAACTCGCTTTACGTAGTTGGTCGTGATTGGTTTGTTGTCGGGCCGATCATCTCGCCGCGGGTCATAACGATTTCCGGGATACTTAAAGACGATAATGTCGCCGCGCCTTATTTCGCGCTGCGGCAAAAACGGCAGCGACTTACCAGGCGCAAAGATAAATTTGTTGACGAGCAGGTGATCGCCGATCGTGATGGTGTTTTGCATTGACCCGGTTGGCACCTTCACTGCCTGCACAATGAAAGTCATACCGAATAGGGCCATGATCACCGTTACCACGGCCGATTCAAAGTATTCGCGCCAGACGGATTTCGCTGGACCTTTTGGTTTGGTTTCTACCGGCGGATTGCCGTGACCGTTGCGATGGAAAATTTTTGAAAATGAAAACGGAGTTGCTTCCGGTTTCGTTTCGACGCCGCTGTGTTTGCTGCGACCGCTGGAAGGGTTACTACTCATCTACAAGATCATCCTAGATAGGTTGTCTGCCGTGGTCAAGTGCGGCTTGTTAAGTGCTCCGAATACGTCGTGAAGCTCCATGTTCCTGACAGTTAAGCTTCATCGGCTGCACTCTGCATGCTCGCTAACGCTTCCTTCGCCGCCGCTGTTTCTGCTGCCTTAATCGAGCGGCCCTTGGCGCGAACATTGCCACCATCCCAAGCCACTTGGACATGAAAAGTTCGTTTGTGCGGTGGCCCCAACGCTTCCACAACGGTATAACGCGGTGCGGCTTGCCGCTGTGCCTGAAGTTTCTCCTGCAGCATCGTTTTGTAGTCGGCTTGCGCGGCTGCTTTTGGCGTCACCACGCGCAACTCCTCGCCGATTACGTGCTCAACGAAATCAGTTGCTGCTGACAGCCCGCCATCGAGAAAGATCGCGCCGGCCAGAGCTTCCAACACGTCTGCGAGCAAAGCATCTTTGCTACGCCCGCCACTTCTTTCTTCGCCGCGGCCAAACTTTAGAAAGTCGCCGAGCTGCATACGCGCAGAAGCTGTGGCTAACGTCGGCGCGCTTACGAGCCGGTGCTTCATTCGCGACAATTCACCTTCGGTAACTTCCGGGTAAGCCTTGCACAAGTAATCGGCCACGATTAATCCCAGCACCGAATCCCCGAGGAACTCGAGCGATTCATTGTGAAGTCGTCGCGCTTGATCTTCGGCGCCCTGCCCCACCTGTTCGTGGGCCCAGGATCGATGAGTGACCGCTCGCTCGAGCAGCGCACGATTCTCAAACTTGTAACAAAGGATGGTTTCCAATAGATCCAAATCCGGAAGTGTCTGCGGTTTCTGTGGGGTAGGTCTCGCCATAACAAAAGCCGGAAACCTCGTCGACCTCAGACAAGCTTCCGGCGTTTCGGAAAGGACTCTCCTGAAGAATTTCAGTGGCGTCTGTGATTGTTTTTCGGCGTCGGTTTAGGAGTCGGCTTACTTGACGGGCTGGTTGTAGTGGTAGTCGTAGTGGTCGGTTTAGGTGTCGTTGAAGTAACCGGCGTCGCCGCCGGACTGGTCACCGTCTTATTATCTGCTGCATTTGCGCCCGTCGAAGAGTTAGCAGCTGCCGCGGCTGGGGTTCCCGTAGTCGGAGTTGTCGCTGCAGGTGTCGAAGCCGGCAATGTCGTGATCGGCGTCGGCAACGGCGGCAACGGCTTAGACAAGACGCTCGCAATCATTTCGTTCAACCCAGCGTCAGATTGATTGTGTCGATACTTGTACCAGGTGCTCAAGGCCTCTAGCCAATCCTTCTTGCTGGCCTGATATTTAGCATCGCTGCCGGCCAAAGCTACCGCGCGCGCGTAGGCATCAACCATGCGATCGATAACTTGATTGATATTCTCCAGCGCTAGTTTGCTTTCGGTAGTTTCGTCTTTCCCTGCATACTTGAGTTTGTAGTCGGCCGACAGCGTCGCATATGTACCACTCTCATAAGAAACGCCGATGAAATAAAAGTTCCAGGGATCTTTTTTCAGATCGGTTTCCAATTGCACCGACGTGATTAGATCTTTAAGCGCATTGGCAGGATTCGTTTTGACCTCAGAGCGGCCGACGACATTGTAAAGATAGGCGAGCGTTTCTTCTTTCGACTTGAACGGCTGCCAGCTTTCGGGCGCCTTGTTTGACTCAATGAGCTGGATGGCTTTCTTCGAATACATCACGGCATCGGAATTTAGACTTTCATTCTTCAGTGCCGCGGCAGCCAGGTAGCTTCCCCATCCCATATCGATTAGAACTCTAACGTTCTCGGGGTCTTCGGCCAGTAGTTCCTTTCCCAGCGCAAGTGCTTCCGTATATTTCTTGTCGTTATAAAGGAGCGGTTGAAACTTATCTTTGCGAGCTTGCTTATCGTATGCCGCGATCCACTTCTTCAAGTAGGTGGGAATTGCTCCCTCTTCCTGCGGACACGCAGCTAAGTACTTCTTGCCGGCTTCGGCGGCTTTGGTTGGATCAGTAGTACGGAACTTGGTGAAGTCAGCGTACCAGGCCGCCTTGGCTTCATCCGTACACTGGCCCTGTGCAGCTGCTGCAGGCGCGGGCGTCTGCGCATTGGCTACGGAATTGTTAGTGAATGCAGTTGCAGCCAGGACGGCCAGGCTAGCGTAAATGGCAAATAGCCTCATAATCTTTTTCATCAGTCGTCAGAACCTCCAAGCTCTCTTATCCGTTTGCCCTGGTACAGACAATTCGCATGCCGCATTGGGGCTCCACTAAGATGCGGGCTTCTAAAAAGCAGTTGCCGATCCTCAATGTTTGTCAGGAGAGAACCACAGTGTCGTCGAATCGATAGAGTCTTAAAAAGAACGCCCGCAATATTCCTGCAACTGTCGCAGACCTGTCAAGGCTTCAGATACGTCTGAAAACAAACGTTAAATGTCTGGTAAAAGACCACTGCGCCGGCGGTCATTAGGACCTTCCAGCGCAGATTGTTTTTTAGCGACTTGTTGGTGCCGATGATTACGGGCGTGGTGACTGAGTTCGGCGAAGCCGATCGTCAGGTTGTGCCGGAGCCTTGACTGCGTTCCTGGTCGTTGGACTTTTCTGCACACTTGAACCAGCAGGCTGACTGTTACGAGAAGGAATTGGCATCAAAACTGTCTTTATATTGTTGCGTGGACTGGTTTTCACCAACGGCAGGGGAGATTTGGAAGTTGTAGTGGCTGTTTGGGAATCGTTTAGGTTGACAGCCTTTTGCGTGTCAGCCAAATTGGCGTTTTCATCGGCGGCCTCTATCTCTTCGTCGTCAGGCGTCGAGGCTATTCGCAAGTTTGTTGGAGTGCCAAAGCGACGACTCAGATCGCGGTAAATTTGACCAGCTACTGCCGCGGGCAAATGTCGATGGGCATCCGTTCCACGAGTGATCACGACGACTGCCAACTTGGGATTCGCCAGCGGAGCATAGGAAGTAAACAGGCCTACCCAGCTTCCCTCGCCCCCATTGCACGTACCAGTCTTTCCAGCAACCGTCTGCGTTGGATCGTAGGCACGACGCCCGGACCCGTAGTTAACTGCGCCGACCATGCCGGGAACCATGCGCTGCAAAACTGCGCTGTCGATATTCAGCTTGCGTCGAATCTTTCCTTTGAAGCGCGCTGCTTCCTGGGCGTTCCTGGGGATCTGAGGCTCATAGAGTTTGCCTCCATTGGCCAGGGCCGAAACAAGACTGCCAAGTTGCAGCGGCGTAACTTCGAATCCATCTGCATAAGAGAACATCCGGCGCACACTGAAACCGGGCTTCATTTCAGGTAGTCGGCCCGAATATTCGAAAGGCACGTTGAGGCCGGTCTTTTCACCGAGGCCCAACTCGCGCGCGTACTGCACCATCTTGTCAAAGCCCAGACTATTTCCTACATGTTCGAAGTAGGAGTTGTCAGAGTGCGCCAGCGCCGATGTAAGGTCCATGCGTGCGCGATCGTAGGCGAACTCTGCGGGCGGAATAATGTTTTCCGATAGTCCGGCAACTCCTGTAACCAGTTTAATAGTCGAGCATGGTTTGAAACCGCGACGCAGTGCCCATTCCTGATTGACTATTGAATAAACCTTGCCGTTCATCGGGTCCATCACTACGACCGTGCCCGCGTGATTGCCGAGCGCATTTACCGCCGCGCGTCGTACTTCAGGATCCTCGCCAACGGTATTGTCGCGCGCGATCATCGTTTGCACTTCGTTGCGCAGAGCTTCATCGATGGCACGCTGACGGGCAATTGCTGCCAGTCGCGCTGCTTCCGCGCGTCGGCGAGCTTCAAGGATCTCGCGCCTGCGTTGAGCTTCAATCCGACGCAACTCAGCGGCGCGTTCGCGTCTGCTCATCGGTCGGCGCAGTTTGCGCTCGAGCGCTTTGAGTGTCGCTGCCTGCTCGCGGGCACTAAGTCGCTCGCGACGTAGCTCTCTCTTTGAGAGTTTGGACCTACCACGGCGACGGGAGTCTCGGGCCGACAAACGTTCTTCACGCTTAGCGGCACGCCGTTCCCTTGCGGACAGTTTTCTACCTCTTTCGACGCGGGCTACTTTGCGTCTAGGAGCATCAGCGTGGCGTTTCTTAGCAAGAACTGAGGTTTGGAAAGGGAGAACAAGGAGCAGGACAAAAAGTATGAGTGCGGTATTAAAGGGCCGGGGATGTCGGTTCATCAAAGTCATCGAGGGTAGTTCACCTTTCCTGGGGATATTGTTTGCTCACGCCTGGGTGAGCTCGCCGAAACTCGCTCCGCCTGCTGCAAAACCTAAGCCATGGCAAAAACCTTGAGCCTAAATACGAAACGCGTCTGCCGAGTCTTAAGAGTTTCCAAAAACGCTCCTAAAATTCCGTTTCCGATGGACCTTCGGTCCTTTTACGTTGAGGCGGGAGAATTCCCTGAATTGGCGGTCCCTGGGGACATTGA
>JBDUCB010000140.1:0-6069 GCA_040003695.1 bacterium | reverse complement strand
TCCTGCTAAGTTCTCGCCGCAGCCAGGCCTTTGCGACGTTCCAATCCCGTTTGACAGTCCTGTCCGAGACGTCTAACACTTTGGCTGTCTCTTCCACACTGAGACCGCTGAAGAATCTTAGTTCCACTACCTGGCTCTGCTGCGCGTCGATTTCCGCTAATCTGGTCAACGCCTCGTCAAGCGCGACAAAGTCCAGATCTTGTCCCGGTACGACCGCCATCGCCTCCTCCAGCGGCAGCCGAATATCGCTGCCGCCGCGTTTGGTTGCCTGACGGCTCCGGGCGTGGTCTACAAGGATGCGCCGCATCACCTTCGCGGCGATCGCAAAGAAATGCAGTCTGTTCTGCCATTCGACGTGCTGTTGATCTATTAGGCGAAGATACGCTTCGTGAATCAGGTCCGTGGTCTGCAATGAGAGACCTGGCTGTTCATGTCGCAGGTGGCGTGCCGCCTGGTGATGCAGTTCGTCGTAGACCGCTCGGAAGAGATGGTCTTGGGCTTGACGATCGCCATTGCTCCAGTCGCGGAGCATCTCGGTCACATTTTGAGGCGAGGGAGTCATTTGGAGGTCTCCCATCTTCACCTGTGGTTACAACCCTGTAGAGCGAGAGCATAGGCACCTCTGAACAGCAAGTCAATGTAGCCTTCTCCGGATAAGGAACAAGTCTTCCAGTGCGTCTGAACTACTCTTACGGTTTCTGGCCGAGAGGGGATGGTCCGCGGCTAACCTGGGCCAGTGGAACTGCTCATCCTATGCGACTGCCGTTTCACGCATTTCGTTCCACTGGCCTTGAGAGGATTAGTTTTTGCTGCCGGCAATCAGCGCTACTGTCTGAGGCTTAACTCCGTTCTTCGCCAATTCACGTTCCGGGCGAGGCATGGGCAGCTCGCGTCCGCCGATGTCTCCAGCTGTCCAGATCTGCGAGAGGAAATACTGATCGCCATACTTGTGAAACACTAGCTTCGCTTTTTCTGGCGTTTCGCTAGCCCGCACTGGCATGGTGGTAAAGAGAGCACTGACGCGGCCATCGCTGCTTTGGACCAGCCATACGTTGTCCGAGTCCCTTCTATTAGGCTCGACTGTGTATTCGCCGGCCGGGAGTGTCTTCTGTCCAACAATGAAGCTAAACGAGATGTTTGTAACCTTGCTGCGCTCAGATTGAGCGCGAACGGATACGGCTGTCATCACTATCAGCAGACTTAACATTGCGAGTGTTCCGAAAGCTTGCCTTTTCATATGGTCTCCTTCTTTCCTTCTTTCTGCTTGAGGGACAGCTCCATTGCTGCCTTCACCTGTTAACGCGGGAAGCGGAGAGAAGTGGGGCCAAAATTTCCTTGCTGTTGCGGTGCGGAGCTAACGAGATACCGGCCCCGCTATGGTAAAGGAGACCTAAACGGGAGCATTGCTGACTACACCAGAGCGATCGAGATTGATCCCGCCTGGGCCCTTGGCCCACTACAATCGAGGCAAGGCTCGGCGAGACAAAGGAGACCGGGACGGTAGCGTTGCCGACTACATCAGGCCATAGAAATCAAACGCTCAACTAATTGGTGCGTGTAAGAATCGCGGCAATGTCAGGAGGGAAATGGGGCGAGCTGGACGGATCTCTGGCTGATTTAGACGGTGTTTCAAACGCTTGAAAGTCTTGGACGTGTTGGTAGGCGCGTGGGGATTTGAACCCCAGACCCCTACCGTGTCAAGGTAGTGCTCTACCCCTGAGCTACGCGCCTAAAATTATTTCAATGGTCGTCGAGTGTGAATGACAAAGCGTGCGCCGAAAGTAGCAAACGCTTTGCGCACGTGTCAAGCAAGGCATCGGAACAGCATTGAACACAGTATTGCCAATGCTAATCTCATTAGCACCGTCGCTTTAGCGCGGTGGCTTTGGTCGCCCAACGCACCTGGAAACCGTTTAAACGGTTTCCCAATCCGATGCAACCTCCAATCACCGGGCTAAAGCCACGGTGCCAATGAGAAAGGCTGAAACTGCACCCTTATCATTCCAGTAACCCAAATACGCAGGTCTCTCATCGAGGACAGGCAGGAATGCCTGTCCTACTTTGCGGCTGCAGCGCGTTCCCATTCTTCCATTAATTCGCTAAGGCGAGACTGTGAGAGTTCATACTCGTCATTCAGCTTCACCAGCATGGTTATGTCGCGCGCAACTTCTGGCTTGGCCATTTCTTCGGAAAGCTTTGCCAGGCTTGCTTCGAGTTCGGCGATTTCAGATTCGATTATTTCTGTCGCGCGGGGTTTCTTGATAACCTTAACGGCCTTAATGCCACTCGCCTCACCAACCGTAGCTAATCGTTTTCGTTGCTTTGACCCCTCCGCTATCCTGACGTGTCGGGGTACTGACTTCATTTTGCCGCTTCCTAATCGCGCTGACGTTGACTGCACTGTTGCACGCTGACTTTCCGAACTGTCCATCGGCGCTGTTCCGATTGAAGTGGGACTTTTGCCCCTGGGCGTTGGACTTTGGGCCGCTCGCCAATCGTGATACTCGGTGTAATCGCCATTGTACTGTTCGGCAGCGCCCTCGCCATGAAGCGCCAGAATCTGCGTGGCCACGCGATCCAGAAAATAACGATCGTGACTGATGGTTAGGATCGTACCTTCATAAGCATCGAGGGCTTCTTCCAATGCTTCACGAGAGGGAATGTCCAGATGGTTTGTCGGCTCGTCGAGCACCAGCACGTTGACGCGCGAATAGATTAGTTTTGCGAGTGCCAGCCTTCCCTTCTCTCCGCCGGAAAGATCGCGCACGTGCTTGTAAACATCATCGCCAGTGAACAAAAATTTTGCGAGAAAGGTGCGCAGCTCGCCCGCAGTTGCGCTTGAGGGCGCCACGCGGCGCAGCTCCATAATGATCTCGTTGCGATTATCAAGATCGTCGAGCTGCTGTGCGTAGTACCCGATTTGAACTTTTGAACCCCAGCGAATCTCACCGGCCAATGATGGGATCTTCTTCAGAATCGTTTTCAGGAAGGTGGTTTTACCGGAGCCGTTTGGACCAATGATGCCCAGGCATTCACCACGTCGCAAAATAAATGAAATGTCTTTCGCCAGCACGTTGTCGCCGTAACCGACGGCAGCATCCTCGACCGTCAACACATGATTGCCGGCGCGTTCGATCGCTTTGAGGCGGAAATCACCGGACGATTTATCCCCCTTAACCGCGTCAATACGCTCCAGCTTGGCGAGCATTGTACGGCGGGACTTGGCTTGTTTTGTTTTCTGCCCGGCCAGGTTGCGGCGAATAAACTCTTCAGTCTTGGCAATCAGTTGCTGCTGATTGTCGTAAGCACGTTGTTGCGCTGCACGACGCTCTTCGCGTTCGACCAGGTAATCTGAATAGTTACCGGTGTAACTGGATGCTTTCCCGTTCTCAAGCTCTATGATGCGGCGACACGAGCGATCAAGAAAATACCGATCATGCGAAACTATGACGAACCCGGCAGGGTAACTTTGCAGAAACTCTTCGAGCCATTCAACAGCATCAACGTCCAAATGGTTTGTCGGCTCGTCCAGCAGCAACACATCGGGTTCCGCCAACAAGAGACGAGCGAGACCGAGACGGTTTTGTTGGCCACCGGAAAGTTTTTCTGTCTCCATCTGCCAGGTTGTGCGATCAAAGCCCAGCCCCTGCAAAATTGCTTCCGCCTTTGCGCCGTATTCAAACCCACCTTCGCGTTCAAACTGGTGCTGCAGATCGCTGTAGCGCTCGAGCACTCTGTCGAGATCTTCCGGCGCTTCTGCCATGCGGTGTTCAAGCACGTGCATTTCATGTTCGATCTGCTGCAGATGGCCAAACGCAGCCAGCGCAGATTCATGAACCGTTGCGCCCGGTTCGAAATTCACATGCTGCGCCAGCAATCCCAAGCGCACCCCGCGCGCGCGTACCACGTCGCCGGCATCTGCAGTTTCCTCGCCGCTAATTAGACGAAAAATCGTGGTCTTGCCGGAGCCGTTTCGACCTACCAGGCCCACATGCTCGCCAGGATTTATCTGTAGCGTAGTGCCGCGCAGGACATCCTGCGTGCCATAAGACTTGCGTACCTCCGAAAGACGAAACAACATTTGATTACTGTCCGACAAACTTCAGTTTATCGCTGCAGTGAACGACAAACTAAGTTTGTTCCACTTTACAAAAAAATGGGTGCGGAGCTGAAGAAGCTTTCCGCACCCGCGTGTTTGTTGGTAAGAGACCTACGGCTTAGCTGCGCTTGGCTTGGGACTGGCTGCCGGCGATGCGGTCGTTGGCGCAACGGGCGTTTGCGGCACGGCCGTCGTACTGGTTGACGGCGAAGCCACCGCTCCTGGTGATGCCGGTCGCAATCCAAGGTTGCTCGGATTGTTCAGCATCGTGCCCGCCAGATTGTTCACAATCTTTGCTTCGTTCGTCGCCACTTCCAACAGCGCCGCATTGAGAATGTCACCGCGCGTTTTTATCAACGCCTGCGTAATTTGCTGCCGCACGCCCGGACTCTCAAGCGTCAGGTTCTCGGTCGATAATCGTTTCTCTTCAAGCTTGAAAACGTACCATTTGCCGCTGGCGAAGTGAACGGGCTCAGTAGTGTCGCCCACCTGCATCGGACCAAAAAACCTCGCAATCAAATCCGCCGGAAACGAGTTCTGCTTTAGGTCGTCTTCAGTCGCGAACCCAATATCGCCACCGCGCTGCAAGCTGGTCGGGTCTTCACTCTTCGCACGCGCCACCGTCGCAAAGTCGGCCCCACTCTTTAGTTGTTGATAAATATTATCGATCTTCAGTTTTCCTTCCGTATCGCTCTTGGCGTCGTTTTGCGCGATACCCTGCGCAGAGTTATCGGCCGGGTCGACGACAATCATCGCCAACGCCACGCCGCGCGAGCTGACAAATCTTTCCCGGTTGCCGTTGTAGAAGTCTTCGACTTCCTTGTCGTTCACGGTGATTTTGGAGTTGTACTTGTCCTGAAGTTTCTTGATAGCGATGTCTTTGCGCGCCTCTTCACGCAACGCTTCCATCGTTATGTTTTGCGCCGCGAGATTCTTCTGAAAGTCGTCGTCTGTCATGCCGCTTTGCTGTTTCTGCTGGTTGATTGCCGCCGTTATTTCGTCTTCAGTCGGCAGCAGCTTTTCACGGTCGGCGCGCTGGAAAAGCACTTCACGCTGGATCAGTCCGCCGAGCACCTGCAAACGCGCCTGGGCCAACTCCAATTGCGAGAGCTGCGCCTGCTTACCGCCGGCTTGCTGGCTTACCTGGCGTTCCACTTCAGCCAGCATGATGTTTTTTCCGTTTACGGTAGCAGCCACCATGCTGTCTTTATTTTCTGAACTGCCGCTATTACTGCAGGCGACAAAGAACGCGGCGGTCAGCGTGAGCACTGTGGCGGCGCTGATTAATCTGACGGTTGTGTGCACTTTAGATCGTTGCTCCTTCAAAAATTTAGCGCGACTACTGGGTCGCTGCTTACTTGACCATCGCGAAAATGGTCTGTTATAAATTTCGTTTCTATATTTGTGGCTGGTTCCGTCCTATGGCGTGATTACCAGTTTTAAGCTTCGGAGGTATCAAGAACATGGCTAAACGTTGCGAAGTCTGCGGAAAAGGGCCGCAATTCGGAAATAATGTTTCGCACGCAAACAATCGGACGCCGCGGCGTTTCAATCCAAATCTGCAATCGATTCGCGTCCAGCTTCCCAAAGGTGGCGCGAAACGGGTCAAAGTTTGCACGAGCTGTATCAAGGCCGGCAAAGTCGCAAAGGCCGCTTAAGATCGACTAATATTCGCAATCAGCCGGCGACGAGTTTCAAGTGCTCGCGCCGGTTTTTTTATTTCTCAGGCCAAAGCGATCGCTTCGATTTCCACGCGCGCATCTCGGGGCAAACGGGCTGCTTCGACAGTTGCACGGGCCGGTGGTTCTTCGCTGAAAAACTTGCCGTAAACTTCGTTCATCGCCGCGAATTCTTCCATGTCCGCGAGAAACACCGTAGTCTTCACCACTCGATTCAAACCACTACCGGCAGCTTCCAGTACGCGCGACAAATTCTTCATCACTTGTTCCGTTTGCTCAGCAATACCCCCA
>JBDUCB010000340.1:0-20498 GCA_040003695.1 bacterium | reverse complement strand
CATCACACCCAACCCTAACTACCTAATAAATTGAATCTCGCGTAGGGATGCAGTTTGCTGAGATAAGACTGCACTCCTTTGCTTAACTTTGCATCTGCCTTGGCGGCCTTTGCCGTTGCGGCTATCGGGTTTTTACCGCAAAGGCCGCAAAAGAATAGGCAAACGGACGCCAAATTCAAACTACGCACGGCCGGCTGCCAATGCCTGTTGCACGCGTAAAACGAAGTCTTGCCTCTAAAACCGCGTTGTGATATGTTTCGGTATCGACAACTAAAAGAAATGGCACGATCAATAAAGTCACTGATTAACACCGCGGAACTGGGCCGCGCAATTCGACGCCGGCGCGAAGAGTTGGGATTGAGCCTTCGCGACGTGGCCGACGAGACGAATGTCTCTGCCTCAACACTGTCCCGCATTGAAAACGGCACGGGAAAACCTGACGCAGATAACATCGCACGGCTCACCTCCTGGCTGGATGTGCCTTTGGAAAGAATTCTCAAGGGCACGCGTGAGGGGCGCGAGGAAACGAAAGCGATCGTTTACTATCCGCACGAGTCAACGCCCGAAATCGTCGAAGCCCACCTGCGTGCCGACCGGAACTTGACGGCCGAAACTGCCGACGCTCTCTCGGAATTGTTTCGCGTCGCTTATTCTCAGTTCAGTCGCACGGACCAAACAAAACCGGCGCGAAAACGGCGCTAACTCATTCCGCATCATCCATCCCGTATAATTCGTTCATGATCACAATGGAATTACCGCCAGGCGATAAGTGGCGGCAGTTTGAGCTTCAAGCCTTGGGTTTTCGTGATTTCGCGGGCGTGCGTGCTGATGCTGCGCTTGATCCTTTTCGACTTGCGAAATTTGCCAACCTCCTGGTTGTTGAGTTCGATCAGATCAAGAATTTAAGCGACATTACGCGCGAACGCCTGCTCGGCTCGGCATCTGAAGAATGGTCCGGTGGCGCTTGTTCTCATGCGCTGCCTGACGGTCGTCGCCTCGTCATCCTCAATCCGAATCATGGGTCGGCCCGCACCAATGCAACCTTAATGGAAGAAATCTCGCACGTGTTTCTGGGCCATCAACCGAGCCGTCTCAAGGTGCTGGTTACGAACAAACGCGGCCGCACAGTCGCGCGAGACTATCGGTCTGCTGATGAAGAGGCGGCGTACGCGACGGGCGCGGCTGCGCTGGTGCCCTTCGCAGCACTACGTAAATTTGTGCTTGGCGGCCAAAGCTCGTCGCAAATTGCCAAACACTTCCGCGTCAGCCGCGAGCTCGTCGAATATCGCTTGAAGGTCACCCGTCTTTGGCGGCTCTATCAATCGGCACGTCGACTTAACCTCCGAATGACATAGACCCACCAATCCACCCAATCTAAACAGCGTTTCCTGCTTTCTACTGTAAACGCTTATAATCATGTTTTCGTTGGTCCTTGCTATTGCCTGATGACCGGCGCTTGAAACTCATGACCGAACAAATCAAAGAACTGCCATTGCCGGGTCTGACAACTACAGACAAACTGCGCATGCTGCTCGACATAACCAGAAAGATTAGCCAATCACTTGACCTCCAGGAAGTCCTCAATCTCGTGATGGATACGCTGGATTCTTTGATCCCCTATGACGCTGCCGGCATCTTCGTCGTTAAGTGTGACGAGGGGAAGGTCGCAGAGGGCGAAGAGCCTTGCGTCTTCCAGGCGGAGGCCGTCCGCGGCTACGACATCGACGAGTTGACCAACCTGCATTTAAAGATCGGCGAGGGACTGTTGGGCCACGTGGCGCTGACATCTCAACCTGTTAACTCTCCTGACGTTCGCAACGAGCCGCTCTACATCAATGCCCGGATCGAGACCCGCTCGGAAATGGTGGCGCCTATTATTTCCAACGCCGAAGTCATCGGCGTTTTTGACCTTGAGAGTGACGAGCTCAACGCTTATTCAGAAGATGATCTGCAGGTATTGATGCTGCTGGCGGCGCAAGTAGCCATCATCATCGAGAAGGTGATGCTGCACGAACAGTTGATCGAAAAGAAACGTCTCGAAGGACAGCTTGAAGTCGCGCGCCAAGTGCAGTTGGAATTACTGCCGGCCAAAGATCCACAGTTGGCAGGTTATGACATCAGTGCTTATAACTTTCCGACTGAAGAAGTTTCAGGTGATTACTATGATTGGGTGAAAATTTTCGATGACCAGATCGGCCTGGTTATCGCCGATGTGTCAGGCAAAGGCGTTCCCGCTGCCCTTTTGATGGCATTCCTGCGTGCCAGCTTACGCGCGGCAACACATATCGGCTATTCACCGCATGTCTCAATGGCGAAGGTAAACTACCTGCTTTGGGAATCGATTGAGCGAAACCAGTTTGTCACCGCTTTCTATGGAATCCTCGATGTCACCAACCGGACGCTTTCTTACACAAACGCGGGCCACAATCCGCCGCTGCTGTTTACCTCCGATGGAAAGCACCAGTTTATAGAGCGCGGCAGTCTGCCGCTGGGAATGTTTAAGGACACTCGCTACCACGAGTATTATCAAATTATTGAGCCCGGTGAATTGCTTGTGCTCTATACTGACGGCGTAACGGAGGCGCAGAATGCGAAAGGCGAAGAGTATGGTCGTGACCGTTTAGCCCGTGCAGTAAAGGCAAACCGCAAGCTCAATGCGCGTGATTTGATTACAGCCGTATACAAGGAAGTTAATGAATGGACCGACGGAAAAGGCGCAACTGACGACGTAACCTTTTTTGTGATTAAAGCGCTCGAAGAATAGTTGAGCCACTCCGGGCCGGTCCGCGAAGAAAGTTTTTGGCTTAGTGGGCTGTTGAGGAACAGTGCGCGTGGTCCCCACCCGGGGCCAGTGGACCGCGATAATCGCCAAAATGAAAATCGGTTTCCACACTGGTAAACGCATAAACGTCGAAACCAAAAGCATCGAGATAATCGGCCACGCCGTCCGGTGAATGAAGGTAAACTGTGGGAGCGAATCCGGCTTCGGCGCGAATTTCCAGCAGGCGCTCGAGGATTTCAAGCGGGGCAAAACATCTAACCGGATCTCTGTACGTTGCCATGTATCGTGCCTCCCCCTTTGCTCCCAGGTTACCTTGGAAGGGTAACCAATCATTTGATGTAAGTTTTCAATCTTTGGTTCCCCGCTCAACTATGGTTTCGCTTGCAGGGTTTGACGTCAATTACAGGAGAAAAGTTCGAAATAAAAATGAGTGATCCAAATCCCATCACCCAAAGCGCCGCATCTGCACCGCTCAACTTTGTCGCTGTCTTGCGACAGATGCTGAAAATGTCGGACAAGGTGAGCGATCTGATTTTTTCCCCAGGGCGCCCGCCGCAAATCGAACTTGCAAGCAAACTACAGCCCGTGCATGTTGCCGGACTAGAGAAACTCACACCTGCCCACACTGCGGGCATCGCCAAACTAATCGTGGGGAATAACGAAAGCGCAAGTGAAAGTCTGGAAAAGAGCGGTTCAGCCGACCTTTCGTTCAGCGTTCCGGGCGAAGCGCGATTCCGAGTGAATATCTTTAAGCAGAGGGGCACGCATGCGATCGTCATGCGGGTAATTCCTACCAAGCCACCCACCTTTGACGATTTTGATTTGCCTTCGCAATTAAAAGAGATTGTCGATATTAAGAACGGCATCGTGTTGGTGACCGGCCCCACAGGCAGCGGTAAAAGTTCGACTCTGGCGGCGATAATCGATCTGATTAACGAGACGCAGTACTACCACATCGTCACCATTGAAGATCCGATAGAGTTTCTGCACACGCACAAGAACTCAACAATTCACCAGCGAGAGCTGCATTCGGACACGCCCAGCTTTGCGATTGCGCTGCGTGCTGCTTTGCGCCAGGCGCCAAAGGTCATCCTGGTAGGCGAAATGCGCGATCGCGAAACTATCGAGGTTGCGCTGGAGGCTGCGGAAACAGGACACCTCGTACTATCGACCTTGCACACGATTGACGCCTCCAAAACCATTGATAGGATCATCGGCGTGTTTCCCAAGAATGAAGAGCGGGTAATTCGCACGCGCATTGCGCAATCGTTTCGCTACATAGTTTCACAAAGACTGATTCCTCGCGGCGATGGTAAGGGACGCGTTGCCGCCATTGAAATTCTAAAGTCCACTATGCGAACTCGGGAATATATCGAGAAAGGCGAATCAGAAGGGAAATCGCTGATTGATGCGATGGAACAAGGCGATCAGGATGGCATGCAAACTTTTGATGGCGTCATCGAACAGATGGTGCGCGACGGAGTACTTAGCACCCAAGGCGCGCTTCCCTACGCCACCAACGCCAATAATCTGCTGCTCCGGCTTACCGATCTTGGCGGCGAAACTGTGACGCCCACACCCGAGGTTCCCACGGAAGAGGATTCCATGCTCGATATGATTGAAAGATAACCAATTGGGTCTATAATCGCCTCGAACTCCCGGCGTCTCTTCCCTGAAGTTAATCATTGCGTACTGAAAATCTGCATTATGATCTCACTGTCATTGAAACGTGTATTCGTCGTTGCCCTATGCCTTGCCTGCTTCCCGTTATCTATTGCCGCCGAAACGCCGCAGAGCGACACACCGCAAGGCATTCGCATCGAGTTTGTCGCCGGCAGTCACCTCCGAATTGAGAACCAGTTTGGCGGCGTAGAGGCGGAAGTCTGGAAAGAAAACTATGTGACTGTTTCGGCAACCGTCGAAGGAAGCAAGCCGCTTGCGCGCTCACCCGTCGTAATCGAAAACCGGAAACAACTACTCTCAATTAGTATTGTTCGCCGGCCCACCGATCCCGCCGTTGTCATTAAGCTGGCCATCAAGATTCCAGAGAGCGCACACGCTGAGATTGTTACCGGCAAGCATTCGGTTTCATTGCGCGGCATGCCTTCATCGGCATCGCTAAGATCCATCGGCGGTGACGTCCGGGTGGAATTTCTCGACTCGCCTGACGCAGACATTCTTGCCCGATCGGTTACGGGAGCAGTTGCTTCAACACTTCCGGACTTCCGTACCAGCAACGGTCATGTCTTACAGGCGCGGTTAGGGTCGGGTCACCAAACATTGCGGGTCAACACGCAGAGTGGCGCCGTCTCACTGGCTTTAATCAGCAGTCCCAACGCACCCAACGTGGCACTGAGCCGTGTGCTCAATGACGATCAGTCTGATTCAGAACCCCCCCGAACACCGGCAGGGACGCCCGCGCCAGTTTCAGACACGCAGGAAATAGGCGAAGGCGACATCATTCGCGTCGATTCGCAATTGGTAGCGCTTAACATGAGCGTAGTCGATCGAAATACCAGCCGCGGACTTGTGGGACTGACGAAACCGGATTTTCATCTCTTTGAAAACGGTAACGAGCAACAGATCCTCCAATTCGAATCGTCAGCGGCGCCTTTCGATCTAATGCTTTTAATTGACCTATCAGGCTCGACGCGGGACGTCGTTAGTCTGATTCGTTCCGCTGCCCTGCGATTCATTGATGCCGCTCGCCCTTTCGACCGCATTGCCGTTGTCACGTTTGCCGGCCACTCGACCGTAGTCTCGCCGTTGACACTCAACCGGCAGGACCTCCGCCAGCGAGTTAATGCAATCGATACCGAAGCAGGCGACACAAAACTTTATGACGCCACCGATTTTGCCTTGGCGCAATTACTGCATGACACAAAGAATGCGCGGCGAACAGCCGTCGTGGTGATGAGCGACGGTTTGGATGGAAGTATTCCCGGTGTGCAGGGCGATGGATCGAGATTTTCTTACAGTGATTTGGTCAATCGAGTTCGAGAGTTTGATGGTGTGGTCTACACGATGTGGCTCAACACAGAGTATGAGGCACTTAGCCCGCTGGATACACAGCCGGAAGCGTTTGATGCCGGCTATGATCGCATGAAAGAAATGGCGGATGCAGGCGGCGGAGTTTTCTATGAGGTTGAGCGCCTCGAAGATTTGGCCGGCGCCTATGAACGTGTCGTCGCCGACCTCGGCACGGTGTACAGTTTGGCGTACCGCCCTTCAGACAAAGCTCGCGACGGAAAGTGGCGGGCCATCCGCGTTACAGTCAATCGGCCAAACGCGGTGGCGCGCGGCAAGCGTGGTTATTATGCAAATTAAGTCGCGCCGATAACCGGAAATGCTTGTAAATGAGTGGGGGACTACTATAATGAAGTTCCCGCAAAAGTTCCGATTGATTGCCAGTTAAAGCCAAAGGAAAGCGTAATGAAAAGAGCTCTCAGTTCATTGATTCCCTTATTGGTCGCATCCGTTATTTTCGCGTCTTCTTTTTCGGCTGCGGCGCAAAACCGCGAAAAGTTTGTTATCTCAGCGCATGCTGGCGGCGTTAATGCCGTGACTGGCCGCGCCGCTCTGCGGGCCCATGGAAATACCGACTGGCAACAACTCACATCTAAAGAAGATCTGGAGACTGGCGACGTGGTGCGAACCGGAGTGGACGGGCGGGTGGAGATGCTGCTGAATCCGGGATCCTATTTGCGAATTGGCGAAGATTCGGAAATTGAGTTGACCGACGGTTCGCTTGAAAACCTTGAAGTTCGCCTGACCCGAGGAACTGCGATTGTCGAGGTGACCGGCGCCGACGACTCGGAATTGCTGATTAACATCAGTACTCCACACACGCGCATGGCTATTGTCCGGCGCGGACTCTACCGGGTGAACGTCGTTCCGGGCGATGCTACTGAGCTTATCGTTCGAAAGGGTCGCGTGATGCTGGAACGTACGCACACGAAGATTAAGGGCGGCGATAAGGTGGTTTTCAGTGACAACTCGTTCTCGGTAGCAAAGTTGCGAAAGAGCGATAAGGCGGATCCAATCGAGGCCTGGAGCAAGGAACGCGCGCAAACACTGGCACGCGCAAACAGCAAGCTTCCGGTGCGGGAGCTTAGTAGCTTCCTGGGGTCGTACAGCAGGACTTGGGGGCTCTCAAGTTTCTGGGGCCGAACTGGCCTTTGGCTTTACGACGCAGGTGGCGGCTTCTTTACCTTTTTCCCATTCTCATATGGATGGGGATCTCCGTATGGCTCGGCCTATGGCACTTCGTTTTATACCGGCATCTATTGCTGCGGCCGTGTTAACCCAACCTTAGATTGGCCATCTTCATCAGGATCCGGGAGCGGCTCGGGAATCGGGGGTGGGAGCGGAGCGGGAAGCGGCATTGGTGGAGGCTCATCCAGCAATCAGCCGCGGTCAATTTCTGACCCTCAGGTTCGTGACGTCCGCCCTTCCGGCCCAACGAATCCGAATCGACCCCGTATGCCCTAGTAGCACCGGGAAGCTAGCTGGCCTCAGCGTAAAGCCGGCGCAGTACTTCATCTACTAGAGTCCTTACCTCGCTTGGCTTTAAACCAGAGAGAACTAAATGTGTCAGCGCGGCAGTTAACTGGTTCCGCGTTTGATCCCCAACCGGCTCGTTAAGTACTCGAGAAATTACCAACGCGCCGGCACCGTGCCTCACTTTCACGAGGCCATCGCTCTGAAGCTGTCGATAAGCAAAGGCAACAGTATTGAGGTTGACCCCCAGGTCCGCAGCCACTTGTCGGACTGGCGGAAGGAAGGTTCCCTGGGAGAGCTCACCAGTTGCGATCAGTCCCTTGATTTCATCGACAATCTGCTGATAAATCGGCCTTCGGTCTTTTTCATCAACGGTAATGTACATAAGTGTCTGTTGCCTATATACACCATACAATGGGGTTTTGTCCAGCGGATTACAATTGACTAGCTAGTTTATCGGCAAGAACTAGCGCTGAGCGGCTGAGAGACGCCAAGCCGCCCGGCGAGGTGGTGTCGCTCACGATGAAAAGATTTGACAAAGCAGTGGTGTAGCGCGGCTGGTTTTGCCAGAACTCCCGGCCGGTGGGGACAACACTGCCGACCATTCCCAGCTTTCGCCGGGTCGAGTCGTAATAGCCTCGCGGATTGAGGCTATCGATCACCTCGACGCTACCGCCGAGTTCCGGCATCGAGTTATGAAGACGCTCCCAGCAGGCCTCAAGCATTTCCTGATCCTGCGCTTCCGTCTCCTCCTCGTTCGTGTGGAATGAAAACCAATCTTCCACGTCGGTGAAAGCGTGAACGGTCACCGCCCGGTTTCCTCCAGGCCCCCTTGGATCCCAGAGCGGAGCTGCGTTAAAAAATAACTGGTTATCTTCTGGACTGTATGGCGCATGTACTTGCCAATCTGCCAGCGTCAGAAAATGGTCGGCGGCAAGAGAGGTGGCGGCCTTGTCTTCGAACTGAAGGAAAAGCAGATATGCACCCCAACCGCGTAACGTTTGGAGACTCTTTCTGATCGTCGGCGGTGTGCGATTGAGCCCGACGAGTTTCCCATAGGTATCCCATACCGTCAGATTACTTACGATCGCTCTGGACGCCGTGACTGTTTCGCCGCTCAACAGATCAACGCCCACAGCGTTACCCGCTGAGTCGTATGCCAGCCTCAGAACGGGCGAGTCCAGCCGGATTGATCCGCCACTGATTCGAATAGAATCCGCCAGCCGGGCAGCGAGCGCTGCACTGCCGCCGCGTATGGCAAACATTTCTTGTCGTACTTCGCCGAGCGCGAGAACGGCATGAAGATACGAAACCTCATCGCTGTTGCCCTGGGCCAGGCTTTGTAGTTGAACATCAATGAACCGGCGAAACCGAAATGAGACTTCGTTGAGTTGCGTTGAAGTTGATTGACCGGTGGCCGCAAGTATTTGTCGACCGCCTTTGTCCGCAGTAAGCAGGTTAAACGCTCGGCTGGTTTTCGCTGCTGACAATAGATCCGGGTACTGATGTAATGAACGCCGAAGAGCTTCACCAACCGCATCCAGCTCTCGATAAAAAGCTATGGCCTGATCTGCGCACTCCGGAAAAGTCTCGCGCAGATTCCGCTCAAACTCCTCAACACGCCTTCCTACCACTACCTCAGAATGATCGGGAAGCCTGACAATATAAGTTGGATCGAGTGCCACTACTTCCGGAGGCTCGACCGGTAATTCAGAAAAAATGCGGTGATGAATTTCGTCGGGCTCCCACGAAGAATAGAGTCCATAGCCCTGCTCAAAAGTGAAACCAAACTTGTCGAAGCTGGCAGCGCAGCCACCAACCTCTGATTGCCTTTCCAATAGGCAGACGTTCATGCCGCGTTGCGCAAGCAGGGCAGCCACGGTCAATCCGCCAATGCCACCGCCCACGACAACGACTTCGCAGTCCATCTTTCAGCGAATAAAGTGAATCAATGGCGGGAGGATAATCGTTGGATTCACTGGCTCACTTCCGGGAAGAAATTTTTGCGCGTAAGGCTCTGCAATTAACAGCACTGCCTGAATACCGTTGAAGACAAGATGAATGATGATGCAGGGAAGCAAGCGGTGAGTATAGGCGCGAACAAGCGTCAGCGCGATACTTAACAATGCGACCGCGCTTAATACCCCCATGTTGGGCCAATACTGTGGAACGTGAATGATTGTGAAGAGTGCCAGCACGAGAACGACAGCCGTTGGCGCGCCAGCGAGCTTTTGCAAGGGTGCATAAAGCACGCCCCGATACATGAACTCCTCGACAAAGGGCGCCGTACCGACGGCAAGTATTGAAATCGTATAGCGCGCCGCCAACGAGCTGTTGATGATCTGTTCCAGTTGTGTGGGCTTTGCTGAACCCAACAACCAAGCTAGAGCCGATCCGACAATAAACAGGGCAACGCCCAGCCCAACGCATGGCCAGAATCTGAAGCGACCGGACCAGCCCCAGCCTATTGCCTGCCAAAACGATTGTTTGCCAAAGCGAGTAACAACCGCCCAGATGAGAACAAACGTCAGCAGGTGACTCGGTAAAAGTGCAACCACTTGAAGCAGCACGGCCGTCTTGTCGCTTAGTGCCAGCTCAACCAATGCTTTTAGATAGGTTGGTTCACCAGGATGCAGGCCCTTGCTTGAAGCATAAGGCACCAGAAACAAAAGCGGCATCAGAACAATCAAAACTACGCTGGCGATCCAAACAAATAATGCAGAGCCGACGCCCCAGGAAGGTGCATCAGGATTCGGAACACCCTGTGCCGTAGCGCCGAGTGTTGACGCCGCATATGTTCGCGGATCCTCAGCAAGGCCAAGCGCCGCTGCTTCGTCGGGATTAAACACGATGTCTGGCAGTTTATGGGGTTGTATTGTCGCGGTCAAACTTGAACTACAAGACTAATTACAACAAACGTCACTTAATCAAACTGCGGGATAGCCGGCTTCAAACATGGGCGGGCCAACCCGAGGCGCTGCCAGCATGACGCCAATTATTGTCTTTGCATCTTCGATCTCACCGGTTGTGATCATGCCCATCGCCTGAGAGAACGGTACGCGAACGATTTCTATAATTTCGTCGTCTTCCAGTCGTTGAGTGCTCTCCGACAAGTCTGTTGCCAGGTAAACCCACATCTTTTCTTCGCAAAAACCTGGAGTTACAAAGAATTCGGACAACTTTTCCATACGCCCAGCGGTGAAGCCGAGTTCTTCCTCCAACTCCCGGGCTGCTCCTTCTTCGGGCGCTTCGCCGCGTTTCAAGGTACCCGCCGGCACTTCGAGCAGGTAACGAACGGCGGGATGACGATACTGGCGCACGAGCGCAAGCGTGCCGTCGTCGAAGACGGGAACGATGACCGCGCTGCCGGGATGATGAACCGTTTCGCGTTGATAAGTCCGGTCCGCTTCACGAATCGTATCTACGGTCACGTCAAACACCCGACCGCGAAAAATCTCTTTGCTATCCAGAATTTGAGGACAGTCTGTGGTCGTCATTTAAGATTCCTTTGTTATTCTCGCTGTCTTTGATTTTCGAGTCGCTGTGGCTGGAGCATTCACTATTGCTTTGACCTCTCCCAAAAGATAGAGCGAACCCGTGATGCAGATCAGACTCGGGGATGATGTTACTTCATCCGCTTTTTCTAAGGCTCCGTTTACCCTGCGTGCGACAAAAAGGTTGACCACGCCAATGGCGGCCGCTATTTCCTGCAGTTCTTCTACGCTTGCACTTCTCGGATTATCAGCCTGAGTTAATACAATTTGAGCGGCAGCAGGGAAGAGAATTGCGGCCATCTCTTCCAGGTTCTTGTCGCGCATCGCGCCAAACACAAGCGTAAAAGGGGCCGGCAGGAACTCATCGAGGTAATTACGTAAGATCCGGGCCGCCGCTGGATTGTGAGCGCCGTCCAACAGATATCCGCCGATCATTTCTAGCCTGCCTGGATGCTTCGCTGTTTCGATACCGGTGATGATTGCCGTCTTTGGAACCTGCCAGCCTTGTTGGCCTAGCGATTCGGCGACGCGAATCGCTGTCGCAGCATTAACAATCTGATGCCGCCCGCGGAGGTTAATTTTTACGGACTCGTACCGCTGGATGTCGGTCTGAAACGTAACCGTAAAGCGGCCGTCGGTGGTTGCACCTTCAATTAGTGCATCGTCACTAACCATTAAAGGCTGAACCTTGCATTCAGCCGCGCGCCTAAGAATCGCTCCCGACGCTTCTAGTTGCTGCGGCGCGATTATGGCTGAAGTACCCGGTTGAATGATCGCAGCTTTCTCGACAGCGATTTCCCGGAGCGTGGCTCCAAGATATTCCTGGTGGTCCAACGCAATAGAAGTGATGGCAACGAACTTGGCGCCGGCAACAGTGGTCGCATCCAATCGACCGCCCAGCCCTGTCTCAAGAATTGCCAATTCGACGCCCGCTTCCTTAAACGCAAGCAGCGCGATGGCGGTCACGTGCTCAAAGAAAGTCGGCAACGCTTCCAGCTTACCCTCTGCTACCAAACTGTCCGCGGCTATTCTTACCTCGCTCGCCAATTGTGCGAAGCTGTCTTCCGAGATTTCACTGCCGCTAATCTTTATTCGCTCCGTAATTGAAACCAGATGCGGCGATGTATAGAGGCCAGTGGAAACTCCCGCGTCCCTGCAAATGGCATCGAGCATAACCGCGGTTGAGCCTTTGCCGTTCGTACCTGCAATCTGTACTGACTCGTAGGATTTCTGGGGATTGCCAAGGCTTTCAAGTAACAACTCTGTATTGCGGAGGCCCAGCTTGATGGTGAGTGTTTCGTGGCCGAGACTAATCAGGTACTGGCTCGCTTCGGAAAAGTTCATGAGAACATAGCATTAACATCTCAGATAACAAACGGCAAAGAATGCAAGGAAAAATCCGCAGATGCGCGCAAGTAGCGGTGTTGGCCCGCGGATTCTCGCGGATTTAAAAGGACATGAAAAAGCGTCTACTCAAAACCGCTCAAGCTTTCCTCCCGATCCGCGTTCATTCGCGGAAATCCGCGGCTAAATTAGTCGTTGCATCGTCGACCAGTCAGGAACGGGGAAAGTTGCTAGATGGAAAGGCCAGCAGAGATGGTTATCTGCCTGAGGTAGCGCGAGTGCGCAAACGTTCCATCTCCGAGCTGCCGGTGATTTCCGGATTCAACATGAAATTCAGCACCTTCGTAAGATAGTCGCGCAACTCGCGGCGGTCGACGATCGCGTCAACCATTCCATGGTCCAGCAGAAACTCGGATCGCTGAAAATCTTTCGGTAGTTTTTGCCGAATTGTTTGTTCAATCACACGCGGGCCCGCAAAACCTATCAGTGCTTTTGGCTCGGCGATGACGATGTCTCCCAGCATCGCAAAACTGGCCGTCACACCACCCGTAGTTGGATCAGTTAAAACTGAGATGAAAGGCAGTTGCGCCTCGTCGAGTGCGGCCAGTGCCGCGGCTATTTTCGCCATCTGCATAAGCGATAGCGCGCCTTCCTGCATGCGCGCTCCACCGGATGCGGAAAATAGAACCAGCGCCGCATGTTCCTTCAAGGCGTGCTCAATCAGGCGCGTAACCTTTTCACCGACCGCCGAACCCATTGAGCCGCCAATGAACGACATGTCCATAGCCCCGGCGAACACAGGATGGTGGCCAACTTTGCCGCGACCGCTCACTATCGCTTCAGGAACGCCTGAGCTTTTTCGCGCCTGTTTCAAACGCTGTTTGTAGGGCTTGGTGTCGACAAACTCGAGTGGATCGATGGAGATTACTTCCGCGTCCAATTCTTCGTAGACGCCGCCGTCAAATAACATTGCCAGCCGTTCGCGCGCGCCGATGCGAAAGTGATGACCACACTTCGGACAAACCTGTGACGACTCGTCGAGTTCCCGCTTATAGAGGTGCGCTTCGCAGTCATCGCATTTGACGAATACATTCTCGGTTTTGACGACGCGCTCCTCTGGGGGCACCGCTTCGATCTGTTTACTTTTTTTACTGAACCAGGGCATAGCAACGTTAGTTTAAGAAACCTGTCGCATTGATTTGTTGGTATGGAACAGAGCCTAGCACAGAAGGCACGACGCATGAAGGAGGTAGGGAAAAAAAGTGGACCTGACCTGGTCCGGCTCCTGGTTTATAAGGCGATCTGTCAGAATTCGATGCCCTGCTGGGCGCGGATGCCGGCGTTAAAAGGATGCTTGATGTCTTTCATCTCAGTGACCAGGTCGGCTGCGGCGATAAGCTCGGCGGGGGCGTCGCGTCCGGTGAGGACGATATGCAACGCCGGCTGCGATGCGCGAACATTCTCAATCTCTGCCAGCACCTCTGCGACCGGCAGCATCGCGTAACTAAGCACATACACCAGCTCATCGAAAACCAGCAGGTCATAGTCGCCACTGCGCAACTTTTTTGCGCAGAGGCTCCAGGTCTCGCGGGCCGTGGCCTGGTCCTGTTCGGGGTTTTTCGTATCCCAGGTGAAACCATCGCCCATCGTGTGCACTTCAATGCCCAGCTTCTCGGCGGACTCATGTTCACCATAGCGGTCGTTGCGCGACTTCATGAATTGAATCATGCAACATTTCAAACCGCGGCCGGCAGCGCGCATCATCAGTCCCAGCGCACTGGTTGTCTTGCCTTTGCCATTGCCCGTATGGACCATCAATAGGCCGCGAGTCATTTCCTGGTAATCCTCGCGTCGCCACTTGTATTTTTTGTCGAGGGTAGACATTTCGTAGGGAAAAGCTTAGAGACCAGAAATCAGGTCAGAAAGAGCAAAAAGATTTTCCATTTCACATTTTCCATTTTTCATTTCATTGGGGAAACGCATGACCGCGTTTATTGAAAAGGGCAACCGACCCAGACCGAAAATAGAGTTTAGCTTATTACCGCAGAAGTCATAGGGAAGACGCTGGTTTGGATCGAAATGAAAGATGAGAAATGGTAAATGATAAGTGAATGGAAAATCTAATTCTTCAGCCCTGTCGCCCTACTCACTACCAATAAGTGCGTCTTCGGTAATGTCGGCTGAGCCATTTGCGCGTTCCACCGCCTCTTGTAAAAGCGCAATAATTTTTTCTTCCGCTTCTTCCCAGGTGCCGCGCAAGGTGCAACCGGACGCGTTGCGATGGCCGCCGCCGCCAAACTTCTCCGCCACCTTTGCGACGTTTACCTCGCCTTTCGAACGCAGACTGGTGCGATAAACCCCAGGCTCCAGTTCCTTGAGCATGGCTACGGCTTCAACTTCGCCAACCGTTAGTGGGTAGTTTACAAAACCATCCGCGTCTTCGTCGGACGCGTGCGCAGTATGTTGCATCTCCAAACTGTGTCGCAGCAGAGCGACGCGACCGCTTGCGTCACGACGGGCGGTTGAAAGCACCGCGCCCATTAACTGAATGCGGCTCCAGGGGTAACTGGCAAAGACAGCTTCTGCGGCTTTCGCCGGTTTGACTCCGGTACGCAGCAGTTCGGAAGCAACTTTGAAAGTCCGTTCTGTAGTATTCGAGAAATGGAATGAACCGGTATCGGTGATAAGCGCGGTGTAGACGCATTCGGCGATCTCTTTCGTCACACGCACGCCGGTCGCCTTGCAAAGGTTATAGATCATTTCTCCGACAGCCGATGCGGTTGAATCGATCCAGTTGATCTTGCCAAACAGAGCAGTGGTGGAGTGATGATCAATATTGACCACGAACTGCTTCTCGAGATCAGCGAGCCCGGGCCGCTCAACGTCGGAACATTCGATTACGAACACTGCGTGATAGGAATCGTCGACTGCGGGTGTAACGCGAACACTCTTGGCTCCCGGCAAGGTTTGGTACGCATGCGGCACCGGGTCGCGCATGATTACCTCGACGTCCTTATCAAGAGCGCGTAGCAACCAGTAGAGGCCCAAAGACGATCCCAAACTGTCACCGTCGGGACGACGATGAGAGGTAATCCCAAATTTTCGCTTCGCTTCGATTAGCTCGACAACTTGACTAAGCATTGCGTATCAAATGACAAACAGTTCAGAGTTCAACCTTTAGGTTGCCGATACAATTAAGAGCAAACTAAAGTTTGAACTCTAAACTTCTTCATCCTTCGTCCCTTCTTCGCTCTTCGATTCTTTTTCAATTTGGTAAAGCAAATGGTCCACACGCTCACCTTGTTCTTCGATGCGGTCCCTCACAAAATGAATCGCTGGTGTGCGGGGCAAATTGAGCGAAAGGCCAAGTTGCTTACGAACATAAGGCGCGGCGTGACGGAGAGCACTAAGCGCGGTTTGATGTTCCTTTTCATCTCCCGCAACGGTAACGTAAACCCGCGCATCCCTCAGATTGTCGGAAAGCCGAACATCTGTCACGGTCACCATGGTAAGTCGTGGGTCTTCGAGTTCGAAGCCGACAATCTGAGAAATCTCTTCGCGAAGAATGTCTGCAACTCTCTCAGGGCGACGCATGTCTTAAGACCAGGAGCAGGCGGCAGTGCAGTCGGCAGGAAAAACCGATTCGTATACCTGCCTCCTGCCCCTGCGTGCTGCCTCCTATAACTCAGTGGCGGCAACCTTCTCGACGATATACGCCTCGATCTGGTCCCCGACCTTGACGTCGTTAAAGTTTTCCAGCCCGATACCACACTCAAAGCCTTCACGCACTTCCGAGACATCGTCCTTGAAACGACGCAGCGAAGCGATGTTGCCTTCCCAACTGACCACACCATCGCGAATCAGCCGCGCACGCGCGTTGCGGCGAATGTTGCCGTCGATAACCATCGAACCGGCCACCACGCCCGCCTTGGGAACGCGGAAGACTTCGCGCACGTCGGCCTTGCCAATTATCTTTTCCTTCTCTATCGCTTCAAGCATGCCGATCATCGCGGCGCGGATCTCTTCTTCAACTTTATAAATGATTGAGTGCAGTCGTATGTCCACACTTTCCTGCTTGGCGAGATCCGCGGCGCGCGCGCCGGGCCTCACGTTGAAACCAATCACCACAACTGCCGACACAGCCGAACCGGCCTGCGTGGCCGAAGCCAGCAACACATCAGACTCGGTAATCGCACCGACGCCGGAGCGAATGACCTTTACCTTCACGCGATCGGTGGAAAGTTTTTGCAGCGTCGATTTAAGAACTTCAACTGAACCCTGCACGTCTGCCTTGATCACGACCAGTAGTTCTTTAACTTCGGTTTCGCCCAGCGCTTCGATACCACGCTTGGTCGATTGCATCAGCGTCGCCTGGCGGCTCAGCATCTGCCGGTGACCCGATATTTGTTGAGCGCGCGTGATGTCGGCAACTACCTGAAAACTCTCGCCCGCCTGTGGCACACCCTGTAATCCGAGCACTTCCACAGGTGTGGCCGGCGCTGCCTCAGTGATTGCTTCGCCTTTGTCGTTGAACATTGCGCGCACCCGGCCAAAGATTTGGCCGACGATAAACGGCTCGTGAATGTGCAGCGTGCCTTGTTGCACCAGGACGGTTGCGACGGCGCCCCGACCGCGATCCAACTTCGCTTCCAATACGACACCCGAAGCAAGACGAGTAGGACTGGCGCGCAGGTTGAGAATGTCTGAAGTCAGCAGGATCGTTTCCAGGAGCGTGTCGAGATTCTCGCGTTTTTTTGCCGAGACCTGGACGATCTCGGTTTCGCCACCCCACTCAACGGGCGACAAACCGTGCTGGGCCAGTTCCTGTCGCACGCGATCGGGATTCGCATCCGGCTTATCGACCTTGTTGATAGCGACGACAATCGGCACGTTAGCCGCGCGCGAGTGTTCGATCGCTTCGATCGTTTGCGGCATAACGCCGTCGTCAGCCGCGACCACCAGCACGACAACGTCGGTTGCTTTCGCGCCGCGCGCGCGCATCAGGGTAAAGGCTTCGTGACCCGGCGTGTCGAGAAAAACCACGCGACGAAACTCACCCGGATTGTCGGGACTTGGAACCTGCACGCTGTAAGCGCCGATATGTTGGGTAATGCCGCCGGCTTCGCCCGCTGCAACTTCAGTGGTACGAATGGCATCGAGCAGGGAGGTCTTGCCATGGTCCACGTGGCCCATAACGGTAACCACCGGCGCACGTGGCAACTCGACGTCGTCTGCGTCCGCTGCGATCAGCTCTTCGAATTCTTCTTCCGCAACCATCTCTTCAAACGGCACGAACGTAACTTCATAACCAAAGCGTTTGCCGAGATCGACAGCGACATCGTCGTTCAGAGGTTGATTGATGGTTGCAAAAACGCCTCGTTGCAGCAGCAGGGTTACTACGTCTTTTGGTTTGATTCCCAACTTCTCTGCAAATTCCTTCACGGTTGTGCCTTCAACCAAACGCACTGGTTTTATTTCGCCTGGAATTCCGGGAGCCTCGAGCCGGCCCGCGATGCGGTCTTCAAGCGACAGCGCTTTCGGCGGCGGAATAAAGTCGCCCTTGTCAAAGCGTCCGCCTTTTCCTTCAGCTTTGCGCCCGCCACGAGTAGGCGCGCGACGAGATCGCCGGCGGCCAGCATCCGGCGGAGGAATGTAAGTAGTTTGTGGAGTCAATGTTTCTCCGGGCGTGCCCAGGCGCTCGGTTCTCGATAGCGGTGTGCGTTCTCTGACGCGCGTGCCACGTTCAGCTCGCTCCCGAGGGGTAGCTGGCGGTGTTACTACGGGTGATGGTGCGCGCTCACCGGGGCGAATGCCGGCGTTCAAGGCCGCAACTGTCGGACGAAGTACTTTGACCTGACGCGATGGCATCGGCGCAATTGCAGCGGTTCCAGTGGCAGCGATTTCCGGAGTTGCCGCTTCCGCCGGCGCGCCGTTGGCGCCGGGCATTTCGGTTAATGTTTCGCTATCCAGTGCAGCGCTTGGTTCGGCTTCGACTCCGGGCAATGGTGCTCGCGCGGCCGGCGTCAGTTTCTTTACGAGTCTGGCGGGGGTTGCCGACTTAACAGCAGGCTGTGTTGCGGTTTCCGGTTCGGCTTCAGGTTCAGGGCTGGCGACGACAGTTTCTGCTTCCGCTGCAAGTGGTTCTGCGGAAACTTCGGCTGCAGGTTCTTCAACGGCGCGCTCGGCTTTCTTTACGACACGAACGCCGCGCTTAACGACAGCTTCTTTTTTGGGGAAATATTTATTTCGGATTTTCTCTGCCAGCTCTTTCGAAACAGAGTTGGAGGGAACGCTGACGTCCACACCTTCGCGCCGCACCTCTTCGATAAGGCGCTTAGTGTCCAGCTTCAGTTCTTTGGCGAGATCGTAAAGACGAATCTTAGAGGAAACGCTCATGCACTCCTTTTCAAACGCCGTTAAGTCTTTCAGCGTCTGCATCCAACAGTGGTTAAAGAACTCTCGCTCTCAAACCACCTTTGGAAGCGCTTTCAGTGCACTGCGCAATGGTGGCCGTGGAGCGAACCAGGCAACACGCTGGAAATACCAGCGCCTGTGCCGTTACTAATTTGCCGCATCTGAGGAAGCATCCTGCTTCTCTTCGTCATTGCTCTCGCGCGATGCGGCATCTTCTAAAACAGCGGGAGCTGATGTTTCTGTATCGTCAGCAGATAATTCGGAAGCGAGTTGCTCGTCTATAAGTTCTTCGCTCACAAATTCGCTAACACTTTCCAACGCGGCCGCCCCGGTTGAGGTGACCTCGGGAGATGGCGTTATCGTGTCCGGGCGCAAATCGCGACCTGGTTCCTGCAGGATGAGCTCGTCCTCTGATACTGCTTCGGCTTCCGTCAACGCGACGGGATCAGCCGATTCCTGCGCGAGTATGTCCGCCTCAGCGCTAAAGGGAACGCCGTTTTCCACTGCTTCGTCATAACCGGCAGCAGTCATTTCCTGAGACGGCTCAACCCCGCTCACTTCAACGTTTTCGTCGAATTCGGCCGACACCGCATTTTGTTCGACAGTTTCGCCGGCTTCTTCGGACGTTTGCACCTCACCTTCCGCTTGCAGCGATCGGTCACGCATCGCGATGACGGCCTGGGCCGCAGTCAAAATGTTTTCGGCTTCATCCAAACTCACATCGAGAAACTCGACCAGATCGTCAACCGAAGTTTGGGCCAGCGCGTCGATGTCGTTGATGCCGTGTTCAGCCAGCGCATCCGTTTGTTGTGCCGTAACGCCTTCAATAGCTGAAAGCGGAACTGATCCGCCGGAAGCTATCAATGCGCCCATCTGTTCCGTAACTTCGCGCTTGATCTCTTCCTCGCTGCGGATATCAATGTTCCAGCCGACAAGCTTGGTGGCAAGGCGAACATTCTGACCGCGCTTGCCGATGGCGAGCGAAAGCTGATCCTCATTGACGATAACTTCCATTTGCCGCTGCTCGATGTCGGTGATGCGCACTTGATTGACTTTGGCGGGTGACAAAGCATTCGCCGCAAATACCGAAGGCTCGTCAGACCACTCGATGATGTCGATTTTCTCGCCACGCAACTCGCGAATGATCGCTTGTACGCGCGAACCCTTCATGCCAACGCAGGCGCCCACCGGATCCACGTCCCGCTCGTTTGAAGTAACCGCAATTTTGGCGCGCTCACCCGGCTCGCGGACCGCGGATTTTATCACGACGGTGCCATCGTAAATTTCCGGCACTTCCATCTCGAACAATCGCAGCAGCAACTCCGGCGAGGTCCGCGAAACTTCTACCTGAGGGCCTTTTGATTCTTTGGAAACGTTGTTGATTACTACCCGAATACGCTCGCCCTGGTTCCACTGCTCCCCGCGCGATTGTTGCGAACGGGGCAAAATGGCCTCGAGATTTCCCAGGTCAACAATGATATTGCCGCGTTCGAATCGTTTGACATAACCGTTGACGAGGTCGCCAATCTTATCGACATACTGCTCGTAAACATTGCTGCGAACCGCGTCCCTGACCTTTTGAAACAGGATTTGTTTGGCCGTTTGCGCCGCAATTCGCCCCAACTCCTCCATCGGCAGCGGTAACAGCAGCGCGTCGCCCAATTCGACTTCTTCGCCGGCCATCTCGCGAGCCTCAGCGATTGAAAGCTCGGTGGCCTCATTCGCCACTTCGTCGACGACGACTTTCGAGGCGGAAAGCTCAATGCCAGTTTCCGGGTTCCAGTCCACCTGAATGTCTTCGCCGGAGCGAAACTGTTTTTTAGCTGCCGCGCGGACAGCTTCCTTCATTGCTTCGATGACGAGATCGCGCTCGATGCCCTGTTCCTGGCAAAGCGCCTCGATGTTTTGTGCGATGGATGAACTCATTGAGCTGTACTGTCTCCGCTGGCTCGGACGCCAAAGTC